>NZ_LMCO01000002.1:0-214019 GCF_001424825.1 Ensifer sp. Root31
GTAACCGCCCGATTGGCACCGCCTGCCGGATAGCGCCTTGATGGCCTAAGACACGTGCTTAGCGACGTCGTTAGCGACGTGTCTTAGGCGAGGGTATGGGATGCGTGTCGAAATTCTTGGTCAGGAACGGCGGCGGCGTTGGGGTGACGAGGAGAAGCTCGACATCGTCATGTCGGTTGGGCTCGACGGTGCGACGGTGACTGAGGTTGCCCATCGGCACGATGTGAGCCGGCAGCAGATTTACGCCTGGCGGCATGAGCTGAAGAAGAAGGGTTTGTTGCCGCCCACTGCCGATACGGTCTTCCTTGCCGTAGACACGTCCGCCATGCATGGCGCCCCGCTCGTGCGTGAGGACGTTGCGCGCGTGCCTGCAATGATCGAGTTGCGGTTGAACTATGGACGCAGCCTTCGCTTCGACAGTGGCGTTGATGCCGCCGTCCTGACTCGGCTCATCCGAGCGGTTGAAGCAGCATGATTGGACCAGGAACCGGTGTTCGAGTGTATCTCGCCTGCGGGATCACGGACATGCGCAAAGGAGTTGAGGGCTTGGCTGCGCTTGCGCAGGATGTGCTACGCCAGAAGCCGACGGGAGGTGCAGTCTTCGCGTTTCGGGGACGGCGTGGCGACCGCCTGAAACTTCTGTATTTTGACGGCCAGGGCTTCTGTCTGTATTACAAAATTTTGCAGAGAGGGCGTTTTCCATGGCCTTCAGCAGCCGATGGAACGGCGCGGCTGACAACGGCGCAACTGGCCATGCTTTGGGAAGGGATTGATTGGCGACGTCCGAACTGGGGCGCTCCGCCGGCGCGTGTCGGTTGATTTATCTCACTGAATCTGCTTGTTTTTATGGATACTTGTCCTGACCTATGGTAGTCAGGATCATGTCGAACGCGAGCCAAAATCTTCCCGACGATCCGGCCTTCCTGAAGGCGATGATCGCCGCCCTGCAGGCGGAAAATGCGAAGATGTCGGCGACGTTGCAGGCGCACGACCAATTGATCGGCGAACTGCGGCTGCGCATCGCCAAGCTGAAGAAACAGGTCTTCGGCAAGTCCTCGGAAAAGATCGAGCGGGAAATCCAACAACTGGAACTGGCGCTTGAAGATCTCTTGATCGCTGCGGCGGAGAGCAAGACGGCGCCGATCTATGAAGCCGAGGAAGCCGGGTCGGCGATAGCCTCGCAAGACGCGCCCGCAAAGGTCACGCGCCGCCGGCCGCGGGTATCGGAAAAGGCAGCTCGCGAGCGAAAAGAACTCGATCCTGGCACCTGTTGCCCCGAATGCGGTGGTGAACTGCGCCTTGTTGGCGAAGACGTCAGCGAAATCCTCGACATGATCGCTGCGCAGATGAAGGTCATCGAGGTCGCTCGATTGAAGAAGTCCTGCCGCTGCTGCGAAAAGATGGTGCAGTTGCCGGCACCCAGCCGTCCGATACCGGGCAGCATGGCGGGCGCTGGTCTTCTGGCGTACATCCTGGTCTCCAAGTTCGACGACCATCTGCCACTGTATCGTCTGAACGAGATCTTCGCCCGCATGGGCGCCGATATCCCCGATAGCACACTGGTCGATTGGTGTGGTCGTGCGATGCAGGTGCTCCAGCCGCTAATCGAGCGGATCGAAGCGGCGATCATGGGCAGTGACCTCCTCCATGCCGACGACACCCCGATCCGGGTGCTGGATCGTTCGCTACGAGACAAGGGATTGGGTAAAGGCGTGAAGAAAGGCAGGATCTGGACATATGTCCGAGATCAACGTCCATGGGCGGGTGCTGCCCCGCCTGGGGCGGTCTACTACTTCGCCCCGGACTGGAAGCAAGAACACGTCCATCGTCACCTCCGGCAGGCAAGCGGTATCCTTCAGGCCGATGGCTACAAAGGGTACGGAAAGCTCTATGAAGCTGGAGCAGATGGCTCGCGCCGCTTTCGGGAAGCAGCCTGTTGGGCGCATTGGCGCCGCGACTTCCATGATATCTGGACATCGAACAAATCCGAGATCGCACGCGAGGCTCTCGATCGTATCGGCGCGCTTTACGACATCGAGCGTGACATTGCCGGTCAACCTGCCGATATCCGCCTTGCCGCACGTCAGAAGCACAGTAAAGCAAAGGTCGAAGCATTCCGCGTCTGGGCCGAAGCGCAACTGACCCGCATTCCAGGCAAGGGCGATTTGGCTCAAGCCTTCCGGTATGGCCTGAGCAGGTGGTCCTCGTTCTGCCTGTTTCTGGACGACGGTCGTGTCGCCATCGACAACAATACCGCTGAGCGCGCCCTGCGTCCGATAGGAGTCGGAAGACGCAATTGGCTCTTCGCAGGAGCCGACACCGGCGCGGAGACCCTGGCGCGTGCCATGACGATCATCGAGACGGCAAAGATGAATGGAATTGACCCACAGGCCTATCTCGCCGACGTGCTCGACCGCATTCAGGATCACAAGATCAATCGCCTCGACGAACTGCTTCCTTGGCATTGGTCACCTGTCGCCACCATCCGCGCCGAGGCAGCCTAATGGCAACAATCACCTATGTCCGCACGCTCAAATATGTCGCCGAAATTCTCGGCGAGGATCCGGAGCTTCTCCGGGCAATCGTCTCCAACGATGATAACCTGACCTACGGCAGCATCATCAGCGTCTATAACGGGGAGGACGAATCCGTCACCGCTCTNTCCGGAGCTTCTCCGGGCAATCGTCTCCAACGATGATAACCTGACCTACGGCAGCATCATCAGCGTCTATAACGGGGAGGACGAATCCGTCACCGCTCTRACAGACGACGGCATGGAGGAATTGGAACAGATGCTCTCCTACGCTCGCCGCTCACCTCAGGAATGGAACGACTTCCTCGACAGCTTTGTAGACGACGAAGAACTCATCGCTCGCGTCAAGGCGAAATCTCCGCGGTAACAATCGGCCGGTTACAATCATTTCAGCACCATTTGCGTAGATATTTTATCTCGCGTCCGCAAGATTCCCATAAATTCGGGAGCTGACAAAGACTATGTTTGCACGCCGTAATATTGGCGCCCTTGCGATCCATTCCATCGTCTGTTCAAATAAGTGAAATACTCCAAAACCGAATGGTTCCAGAAACTCATTCACTTCGTCGTACGAAACATGATATTTATTATAACTGTTGAGACTGACCTCGCATTCCACAAAATCGGTGTTTCTAAGCATATGCGCCGCACCTTTCAGAACCTCTAGGTCGTGCCCTTCTGTATCGATTTTGAGGTAGCTGATACGGGTGATTTCATAGCCTGAACAAATATGATCGATCGTGCTCATCCGCACTATCTGGCCACCCCCGCGCCGATCTACTCTATTCATCTCAGAGTTATCGCCAACCCTCATATGCGTTGTCCCCTCGGATGACCCGAGTGCCAAATTTAGAACAGTCACCCGATCGCAATCGACAGTTTGCGCGCAAGCTGCGTCAAAAGTCGACAGAACCGGTTCGAACGCCAATATCTTAGCTAGCGGCAAATCCTCATAGAACTGCTTTGTCAGGCTCCCGACGTTAGCTCCAACGTCGAAGACCATCTCAAACTTATAGCCTGGCACATGCTTTAGAATTTTCGCGAAGGGCTCGTACATTGTGGGATCACATTCCAAGGTTCAAAGCAGGCGCACACAACCACAACTCACGAGGTATCTGCAGCAGGTTAAATGTCTCCCTGAATTTATTCAGTTGACAATGCAGGTGCAGCTTGTGAAGAAATACCATGTGTTAGCGCCGAAAGGTAGGCGGAGCCCAGCAGTTCGGTCGGCTCCAGCACGGCACCCTCAGCCCATTCATTCCAGGCATTGACGAACAGAAGCGGCGCGTCGATATGGCCAGATTGGAACTTTTCACGGCTCACATCACTGGCCCTTCGGACCCAGGATTCAAACTTGGCTGGGGTGCTGCCTATAACCACATGCGCATTTTTCGACCTGCGCGGAGAATTATCCCAGTCAGGCGTGACACCGGGATACATCCTATCAAAACCCTTCACGCGGGTTAATGCGGCCTCAACGATAGCGTCATAGGGTTCGAAATAATCGCCGCGAGAAGTATCGAATGGCTCAACAGTCTTCATGTCTAGCAATGTTCGCGGGCCACTGCGAGGGACGCGGTGCGGTGGAAACTGTACGACGGAATCGACGTCCTGCAACATTTCCACCTTGAGACCCGGCGAGAAGACGCAGCCTATCGTAACTTCCTGTCCAGTCCGGGACCACATCGCCTGCCGAAGTTCTTCAAGCCACAGTTTGCGGTCAGGGATTCGTTCAACCTGGTAAATAAGAATGAACGGTTTATCCTTGATTCTAATGTACCGAGGATCTTGCGTCGCCTCTACGAGGTCCGCAATCAGTCCACGCTTAGTGACCTCATCGTAGACTTGCTCGAGCAGCAAATCATCGCTCTTGCCATCCCATGCACGTGTCCAGCTTTCGTTAGCCCAACAATACATGAATGGAAAATCTGGGCGGCCCGCCTCCAAGTAAGAATGAAGTGGCCGCTCCAAAAGCCGCCGATTTCCCATTCGATAGTAGTAAAAACAAAAGCCGAAAACGCCAGCAGCTCGGGCCAGATCGGCTTGCTCCTCAAAGACATCCTGGCTGCGAAGATCGTAAAAGCCAAGCGCCCCCGGGAGACGCGGCTGGAAATGCCCCTCGAACAACGGCTTAGCTTTCACCACACTCCGCCATTCGCTAAAACCCTGTCCCCAATTAATATCGTTGACGGCATTAGGATAAAACTGAGGCAAGTAAAATGCGATTGGCTTAACATCTACCATATTGGCAATCTCTATATTGAAGTTTAGGACACATATTCAATGAGCTGGCGTGCGCGGCTATCAAAAGAATGATTTGATAAGAGCTCGGCACTCATCGCACGCCGTTGTTCTATTGTTGGCATCCAATCGTGCACGCCGTCAGTCAAATCTTTCAGGTCGCCTGCATTCGAATATACTTTTACGTGCGCACCGAATATCTGCTCAATCCCGGCAACCTCATCTGTGATTGCAACGCCGCCGCATGCAACCACGTCAAACAATCGGTTCGAGATTATCCCCGCGCATGCCATGCTCGGCCAGTGATCATTCAAAACGCACAAAGCCGATCTATACCAGTGAGGCAGATGTGCATTGTCGATGTGCTCGCCACGCATATAAGACCGGTCAACGAAGTATTCCCAATCTTGGCCGTAAATATCGAGCGGCAGATTCATCTTCACAGAATCCAGAACGATCTGGCGCGGCTCCCGCCGCGAGTTTCCGACAAACAAGAAGCGCTCCGAAATCGGCGTCACCGTCGCATTGTCCAGAAATGCGAAACGCCGAGCATCTGTCGCTTGCGGTAGAACCGTCGAACGGACCCCAAACCGTTGCCGGAGGTCCAACTGTGATTGCTGCGAGCAGACGAAAATCCCGGACATGCCCTCAAGCTCGGAAGCTCGCAGTTTATCAGGATGACTTATGAGCCACAAAAGATTCAGCGCGCCCGGCACGGCCTTAACGTCCACAATTCCCCGCAAATGAAGCACTATATCTGCGTCATACGTAGGATAGTCCCAATGATCACGCAGACGCACCTCGCAACGATGCCCTAGGCGCTCAAAAGAGGTCTTGAGTGAAAGTGCGAAATGATAGTCGCCCCAAGCATGACTATTTTGACCCGCTGGAGCCGGGCAGCGGATCTGAACGGCCCGCGACCCAGAACGAGTGGTGCGCGAATATGTCGGCAACGCGATCGCCGCCGCCTCGAGCAATCCGTTGGACACAACATACTTCTGCGGCAGTGTGTCGACTTTTAGTCGCGCTTTCGTGAACGAAACTTCGATGGTAGGCAGCCGACCGAACGTTTGCGCGAACCATTCTTGTTCCCGCGCCAAAGCGGTGCTGGTCCCGCACACACTCTTCTCGCGTTCGGCGACGAACTGCGAGCCAAAGTGCATCACGACTTTCCGAGCACTTTCGCGCCACAACGAGAGGACGAAACCAACAAGTCCCTTGTCGAGGCAAAGATTTGAATTGAAGCCGTTCAGCCTATCAAAGGCGTCCTTTCTAATCGCAACTGGGAAATGTTGCGCGGCAATGCCTGATGCATCCCCGATACGCTTGTCGATAACTTGCCTGCCAGCAACAGCCTGAATGCATGACGCGTCATGGGATATGGTAAACATCCCATCGATGGTCTTCCCCTCGGCATCGACCACGACTGGAAATTCGACGTCAGCTGCAGAGCTCAGCTTCGACATAAATGAATCGATGCGGTCCCCGTCATACCGAACCCTGCCGTCCCAGAAGAGCAATTTCTCGGAACAGGCCAATTTTGAACCTAAGTTGCCAGCCGGGAAGAACATGAACGTCCGCCAAAGGTGAACCACTCTCAATCCACGCACCGACTTTGAAAGCTCAGCCAGAAGCGAGGTCAGAGCATCAGGCAGGGCATTGTTGATAATAATAAGCTCGTGCTCGCCCATTGATAAATGCCGGACAGCTTCCCAAACCTGTGCTGCGCTCGATAGATGTTCCCCAGACTGTATTGACCAGATTATTGAGTATTTGGGCGTAAGTTCTTTCTTTTGACCGGTAACGTGGGAACCGAGGGCCATCTGAGCAATTGATAGCTTGTAGAAGTCTCCGACCAGCTCCGTGTTCGTAATTCTCTTCAGCTCACCGCTATCATCCACATAGTTGCAACCTGGGAATGCGACATAGTACGAAGGTGATTTCAGAGAAATTCGCCTAATCAGATCCCAATCTACGCACCTGGTGAGTGTTTCATCAAATCGGAAGCCTTCATCGACGAACCGCCGATGATGTCCGAAAACATTCATGTCTATGTAATTCTCACGATCCATGGCCATCTTATCATAGACGTCGCCACGGTAATAAATTTGGCCGCGGTCATTGTAAATTCGAAGGGCCGCATGCGCGGCATCAACGTTCTCAACGATCATGGACTTAATCATGATCTCAACGAAACTCGGCTCCCAATAATTATCGGTATCAAGGTAGAATATGTATGTCCCCGTTGCTGCCTCCAGCCCCCGATTTCTCGCCGCCGAAACGCCGGAATGCGGTTGCTCAATCAGCCTAATACGGGCGTCCGAAAGAGTGGCCAGGCAATTGACGGTAGCGTCGGTCGAGCCGTCATCAATAACGATCAACTCTAGATTGTTGTAGCTTTGCTGCATGACTGATGAAACAGCTCGCAAAATTACCGTTTGCCGATTTCTTGCCGGCATAATGACAGTAACCAAGGGGAGATCCTGGCTCGGCGTAGTTTTCTCGTATCGGCGCCGAACCTCCTGTTGCAACCTATTGGCCGCCGCAAGGTCGAAATAGGGGTAACTTCTGACGATAGTCTCATTCATGCGCAGTTTGGAAATATTCAACGCATCGAAGTGCGAGACCGAATCTTCGAATTCATCAATGGAGCGGCATGACGCATCAATGCGAGAAACGGCAGCTTCCGATTGGCCAGTGCCTATCTCGAACACCGTCCGTACGCCAAATGGCGGCCTCCCGGCACCCGTTTCGGGCTGACCAAACAACCACTCCTGAAGTTCGCTCGCATTTGCTCTCTCGCTTACGAGAACCGCAGGATGGGGAGAAGCACCGAAGGGTGAACTTAAAAATCGCCGCAATGGCTGTTCACTTGGACTGAGTTTGACTATCCCCTCATACCAACGGGGATCAAAGCGCTTGTTAGGTCGCCGGCGCTCGATGTCGCCTGCAACCAGAAAGTGCTTCAATAAGTGCATACCTGCCAGTGCGACATCTTTGTACATCGCCAGATAGTACCGAGTCGAAAAATACTTGCTGGGATCATGTAACCTTGCCTCGCCGGAGGCTAGGTAATCCAGCAACGGCCCTTTAACATCTGAGATAATTCGATACTTTTTACGATACCACGTTGGGTCGAAAAGATAATTCGGCTTGAATCCGCTGACCTCACCTTGCACGAGGTAGTGCATCAACAAATGGCCCGAACTAATTTCAACAACATCTGTATTCTTTCGATAGTAAACGGCATCGAACACGGCGTTGTTATGAACCGAAGGCGACCGGCGAGTGTTCAGAAAAGCAAGATAATCATCAAGGGATTTCTTGTTGAAAGCTTGGCCCGCGAAAAAAACCTTAGAATCACAATACAAATAATGGGGAACGAGATCTCTCTCTTCTTTTTTATCAAAGAAGACCTCGAGGGGCGTCTGATGTTGCCCTAAGACAGTACCCAATTTTGCGAGAAATAGCTGGCTATCGAAGCCGGGATTTGGTTCACGCCGGAAATGCCACCCACCGCTGATATAATCGATCCACGGATGCAGTCGAGCAGGCAAATGGTACTTGGTTCGATACCACCCCATCCAGAAACCGAGGTGTGGATCAGCGTCCAGTCGAGCGCCAAATTTCAGGAAGAAATAGAAGGGGTCAGACGCGGCCAGATGCTTGCTATCGTCAACAAGCAGATTGAGACTCGAAACATAGAACTTGGCGTCAAAGAGCGGGTGCGGGTTACGGTTTTCCCTGCAGCCAAGCTGAAGGTAGTGCTCGAGAGGATCGGCGGCCGCGTTGCGAACATCCTCGTACTGGCGAAGATAGTATTCCGCATCGAAGTATCTTCCGACAATCTCTCTACGTGTTAACTCCGCAAAATCAGCGTGCTCGGACCAAATCAAAGATGTCGCAACGAGTTCAGGCTCCTGCTCCCGAGCTATAGACTCAAGATCAGCGCCCGTCGGGTCAACTACTGATGCAATGCGCGCGTAGACAGGCCTACGTGACTGGTAGATTTCCTCCACCAACTGCAGGCCAAAATGTTCAAGCCAACCTGCAAAAGTCATTGTTAATGTCATGGTCAGAGTGGAACTGAGCGCATCCCCCCCCGCATTCTGATCCACGTGACTTGTGTCGGCAAACAGCCTTAGTGAAACACTTCTCGAACGACTGGGCTCGATCACCGCTCCGGACGTCAACCCTGAGACGATCGCCGAACGGTCGAATCTCAGTTCAAAGCCAAAATCGCCCTCCGCATTTAGCGCGGCTGAGACATCGGGTCGGCTCAGATTAACAGATGTTTGCCCGAGCTGGACACCATCGAGTTCAACCGACAGTCGATGAACGGTTCCATTATCGCCACGGGCAATCCACCCTCTAATTCCACTGGAAGTCAGCTCATCAATGAAACCGCGATATGGTGCTTCAGTGAGCGAATTATTGAACTGTAACGTCATTTGTCCGAAATACTCTTCCTAGTCGCTCAAATCTCGATTGACGAGTTGGCTAGCATATACCCTGGATAGCAACTTCAATTCCGATCAGCAATCCCGCAAGCCGTTGAGCGATCACTGTTAAAGGTTCGCACCGTCCCTGATATTCGCTACAAGAAGTGCGGTGATTGACCAAAGCACGAAGGCAGCCAGGAAAATCAGCGCGGCATTAATCGCCGGGCGCGGGTAGCGCGCCACATCCGGCAGCATCGGGGGAACAACCGTTACCACATATAATTGCTGCTGCGCCATCCGCCGGCGTGCGTCCTCGTAGCTTGCGCGTGACAACAGCAAAACCTGCTCCGCGAACTCTTGTCGCAGCTTTAGCAATTCGTAATCTTTCAGTTGAGCAGATACGGAACCCGCGTTCTCGGTTCCGGTGAGCTTTCCATTGAGATCCTCAATTTGCGAATCCACAACATCGAGTTGCGCGCGAAGATACGTTTCGCCAGGGCGTTCGGAGTTCCCCACACCGGCAGCGACGGCCAGACGGCTTTCCATTTCTATCTTTCGCGCCGTCAACTGGGAGATGAGAGCTACGATCTGCTTCGCATTTTCGATAGGGTCGATGGTACTGGATCGTTGTTGAAAATCGAGCAGCGCCGTCCGTGCTTCCGCCAGCTCACGTGTACTCTTCTCCACTTCAGCACTGGCGCGCGTGAGTGCATCTTGTCTGCTGCGCTGCGAGATGTGATTGATCAACGCTTCACTTCTCGATATTAAATCCTGAGTTAATTCTAGTGAATTCTCAGGTCGAAACGTATGCACGCGCAGAGTTATTATATTCGACAGCGTATCAAGGCTAATTGATACCTGCTCGTTCCAGTAATGCAGTATATCTTCAAAGTCTTCAGAGGGTCCCAGGCGGGATAACCAATCCACTTCGGAAGGACCATATATATCTTTCATCCGATCGCGGCCACCAACTGCTTCCACTGCGGCGCGGCTTTTTACATAATCCACGACGATCATCGCATTTTGAAACGTATTACTTGATTTCGTTAGCCCCACCTTGCTCAAAATCGATGAAGCCGTCGACGCCAAAGATTGTTGTGACGAACCATCCGCCTCAACACTCTCCCGAACGGCAATTTTTGCTTCCGAGACGAAAACGTCCGATGCGAAAAACAGTGAATAGACGAAGACAATGAAGGTCGGCACAAGAACGCAAAACAAGAAGCTGGACAGCAACGCGCCTCTACCGCGTCCGCTGGCCGAAGCACCCAAAACCTCCCCCTTATCAGCTTCATGAGGAGCCGGTCGGCGCTTGACGAGACCCCCAACACTTAGCGCGTTGGAAACCTTCGATTGGATGCTCCGCGACAGTCCAGTCGTACGGCGGTCCTCAAGAAGACGATCGTCCTGCAGCTTTGGCGCAAATTCGCCGTGCTTTTCCTGTTCTTCCCTCTTCATTGAATATAGGCGTGTTTTGCGTTGTGGATATCTTGCTCTTGTGTCGTCCCGAGCGCCGTTGCGATCGCATTCGCCACGAAAGAATAGAGAGCGATGTCCTCATCTAACAGATCCGCCACAAGCGCGATCTTCCCGAGGCTCTTCGCCAACTCGGAAGCACCACTAAGCGCCTCAATCGCGTCGGCTCGGAAGATGGGCACACCAACAATACCGTTAGCCATAAAGGCAAAATCATCGAAACGTGACTTGATGCCCACCGCGTCCACCTGGGCGAGGTTGTCAAGCGCGATGCTTACGTTTCTCCTCTGAACGATCTCATCGGGCGTCGCACCAAATGTCGCAGTCATCGGTGACTTAATCAAATGCCGTTGCTCGCGGCTTAACCCTCGAAGACCTTTGAGGATAGATTTCTCATCATGCAAGTCCATGCCCTCCACAGCGGGAACAAGTATCTCGTAGCGCTCTAAAAGGCCGCGCGAGAAGGATGTAATCGGCTGGCGGCTAATAAGTTTAATTAACAGCAACCGCTCCGCGAGGTCTTCGACGGGTTCTGACAGAAGTGCCGTAGTCACAAATTCCTTAGATTGCAGTATGCCCGAGAATCGAGCCCAGTTAATACGCCCAGAGGCGACGGTCGACTTCGAATAGTGATGGCCGAGCGCGGCAGCAATTGTCTCCATCGGGAACCGATCAAGCATCGGGTATTGCAATGAGAAGTGCGCCATCAGTTCCCGTAAGAGCTTGACCTGAGGCATCGCCCCAGTTTCGATCAAAACGACTTTGCTCTCAACATGCTTCGACGGATCACAGCGCCGATAGATCGGCAGCCCCGTGGTCGCCTCCGCCAAGGTGAATGACGCCAAGCTCGGCAGATCCGGGATCAACGCCTCATCTATCTGAAAGCCGGCCATCCCGGTGGCATGGAGCCCCAGATCATACAAATCTTTGCGGAAGACATTCGCCCGCAGTTTAACTTCACGGCCATCTTCAATTAGAATCTTGAACTCGGGCGTTTCACTCGGATTATCGAGTACCAACCATCCGCAAACTGTGCCGCCGGAATCGACGTCGATATTGAATTGCATCTTGCCAACCTAGGTAGCGGTGTTGTCGCGCACAAGTATCGCCATCCCGAAGAAGGCCGCCCATCCGATTAATGCCGCGACACTAATCACGATCCAGGTCAACAACCGCCGAGGGTAAAGTGATTCTTCGGCTTTTGTTGGACTGATGTATGTCTGCAAGTAAGAACGCTGGCGTTCTGCGGCTATACGCGCCCTTTCGAAGGCTGTCATCGCCAGGGTGTACTCAGACTGAGCTATCTTTTGATCCATTTCGTTTTGGCTTAAAAGCTTTGCATTTTCTGCCAGTGTTTTCTCCACACCCGCACCGTCACCACCAGCCATCAGCCCTTCATAGTAAGCTATCTGGTCTTGGATCGCTCGACTGCGCGCTTGGAATTGAACAAGCTGCGGTGCTCTCTGTGAATTGGTGTTACGCAAAGCCAAAATTTGTTGCTCAACCTTTGTCTGCTCTAGCCGCAGTTCGGACAACACGTCCCCATAGACCTTTGCGGCGACCGAAACATCGAGAATACCCAGCTTCGATCGCGCATCGCGCAGTGCCGAAACAGCTAGCTCGAGGCTGCGCTTCGATCGCTCCAACTCTTGCTGCGCTTGCATGAGCGAATCTGATTCATTGCGGCGTGTCAGTTTGTTAACCATTTCCTCCGAGTGATCAATGATTGCAGTAATCAAAGAACGGCTATCGTCGGGCGAAAAGGTTCTTAGTTTCAGAGTGACCAATCCCGAAACGCGGTCAACCGAAATCGATACCTGGGATTTCCAGTAGTCTAGGAGGTCTTCGGCGCTGCCTTTCGGGTCGAGTTCGGCCCAAAGATCCCACGTACCCGGTCCGAAGATGGCGCGAAGATCGTAGTCCTTTGACAAAACATCGATCATAGCACTGCTCTCGACGTAATCAGCCACGATTAGTCCATCGCGGGCTGCGCCTGTATCGATCATTGACGATAGCCCAGCTAAGCTTTCAAGAGGTGATGAGTCGCCAGATCTTATCGCGAAGCGCGCTTCGGACACAAATTGGTCGGCCGCAAAGAAGCTTAGATAGGCGCCGCTAAGAACTGACGGGCCAACAAAAATCACGAAAAAGCTGTACAAAACAATGTTGCGGAAAACTTTGTCAATTCGGCGCGCTTGAAAGCCGCTGCCCCCAGCGACGACGGGGGTGACGACACGCGCTTTTCTGGCCGCGCGACGGAGCTCGATTGATATCGCCTTTGCGACACGTTGTGCACGCTGGCCTACGTCGACCTCTTCAGCACGCTCTGATTGGACCACCACATCGGACACGCCGCACCTCATTGATTCAGCTTTGTGTAAAGCTCTATCGCATCATCAACGTGCGAGAATTCATGCAGCACTCCGTGCGCAAGCACAACGCCACGGCTGCAGTAGCTCCGTATCGTCTCCATTGAGTGCGACACCATAATGATGTCGGAATGAGCCCTGCGCCTGGCAAATTCCTCGTGACATCGCGCCTGGAATCTTGCATCGCCCACGGCAGTTACTTCGTCTATTAGATAGCATTCGAAGTCGATCGACATCGAAAGGCCGAACGCCAGTCTTTGCGCCATTCCAGAAGAATACGTCCGGTAAGGCTCATCTATATAGGCGCCGATTTCAGCAAAATCCTCTACGAATTCGACTGCACGCTTTGGATCTTGGCCATAGATTCGGGCAACGAACTGAACGTTCTCCCGTCCAGTCATCGCAGGATGAAGCCCTGCCGAGAACCCAAGCGGCCACGAAACCCGTGCCGAGCGACTTATTCTTCCCGAATTGGGAAGTTCGGTCCCTCCCAGCATACGCATTGTTGTTGATTTTCCGGCTCCATTTATCCCCAATATACCGTAGGACAATCCAGCACGGAATTCGTAACTCACATTGTCAAGAATAACCTTCTTGCTGCCGCGGGTTTTATAATATTTGTGGACGTCAATCAATTTAATCATGCGCCGAGCAACTTGCCTCGCAAAAACCTTTCCCCGAGCAGCCCCAACATCAGGCAAGTCGTGGCAACCCAAAGAACGAATTCTTGTGAGAGCATTTCGCCGCCATAACCGTCGTAATATGAAGATCGAACCCATTCGACACAATGAAGGAGCGGATTATACCACATAAGCTCCCTAACGGCCGGAGAAAATGACGACGGCAGGACGAAAACACCGGCGGTCGCATACATGAAAAACATCAACAGGACGAATACGACGTGCCACATCTTAAATATAGATGAAATAACCGTATTCAAAATACCCATACTGATCGATAAATACACAGTTGCCAGAACACCACTGGCCCAAGCGCTATAGTTTATCGGAACAATATCAACGCCGAATGATAAAAGCGCACCACAAAAAATAATCGCAACTACGAACGCAGTCAGAAACTCGATCGCGCCCCTGGCCACAATAACATCGAAGACTTTGACGACTGGAAACAGAAACAAGGCCCTGTTCGCCTCCACGCTATAGCCCATCAAACGCGCGGGGTATAGGCAGAGAATGTACGGCAAGACGCCGCTGACGACAAATACAGCTGGATCTGTTCCGAACGGCAGTACCCTGTTCGCGTAAAGCATCATGGAAACAAGGACGCTGAGATGGACCAACGGCCATGCGATGGCGATCATGTAGCCAACGTGCGAGCGGCCAAAACGCGTCCTCATATCACGCATCATGATCGCGAAAATGACGCGCCCACGCTGCGCAATGCCCAGATTTTCCGGGAAGCCAACCACGCTAGTCTCGGCACTGTGCGAGGGCGCCGTCGTCGAGGCGCCGGAGCTTTTTGTATATCTCTGCGAGAGCAATTGGATCGTAAACCTGACAACCCACGGCAGTGGCTGATGATCCACCACCAACCGTCACCTGACCGACCATCTCCTTCTCAGCTCGGAAAATCGCAATCTCAATTTTCTCAGCAATCGTGGCAGGCTCCAAGATCTCGACCGGGAGAATGTTGCCATAACGAGCCTCAAGCCTTTTGTGCGAAAAGTTATTCGCGATTGTCAACAGACCAGCTTCAGCCATTTCCAAGGGCGGATAACTCGGGTGCGGCGATATCATCAACGATATTCCCACGGACGCGGTGCTCAGATACGCCGCATACTGCTGTAGCGACGCTTTTCCGACCACGGAAAAATTCTGCGCCGGAAGTGCCCAATCCCTACTGTACTCCTCCCCAAGGCTCACAATGGACCACTTCGCCGCTAGGCTTGGATTACGCTGTTGCCAGAGAAACAATGCGTCGACGACAAGCTCGAAGGCATTGCGTGTCACGCTTGGACGGCCATAGATAATGATCGTCCGCTCGCGAACGCTCGCCCTCAACGACCGCTTGATCGTTCCGTTCATCTGGTATGGCAGGCAGAACGATTTGGAAAATTGGTACCGTTCGGTAATGCTTGAGAACAGTTCCTCGGAGTTTATGATCGCTATCGTTTCATCTGGACGCTTATATGTTGCTTCCGCCAGCGACCATTTGCTTGACCAACCATAAAAATTCGGCTCGTCGTCCTGTATGAGATATATAACAGGAGGCGGCGTTTTTCCCGACGCTCGTCGAATATCATTGAATTCGAACGCGAATCTCGCCGTCCACCACGCAGTCGCAACAAAGACGTCGGAAGGCCTTAGATCGAGACGCCCCTGGGATCTGTCAAATACGTCAGTTAGGCTCCACTCCGTAGTATCTGAGGACGGCCCCATCGGAGTGAGAGTATAATCAGAGAACCGCTCGACAGCTTCTGCCTGAACAGGAGCGCATGTCGATACGATCCTCCTGTCATATCCAAGCGCGTCGGCAATCTCGCCGAATACCTTAATTGCGGTGGAGATCCCTCCGAACGTCTGCGACGGATTGACTGTTGGTACCAGTAAGTTCAGACGAGGCCGCTCATTTCGGGATGGATAGGTCAAAATGGCGCGGGTTTCTGGTATCGCCCGCTCGCTGGGCATCACCCCGCTCACGGGTCTCGTCAAGACAGGCTGGAATACAAAGTGCCGCCATTTTATCAGATCCGTTGGGCTGTCCACGCGGAGTACGGTTTCCGGCTTTTCATACAAATCCCGCTTGACCACCTTCCGCCATTCAAATCCTGCACTTTCAACAGCAAAAAGCATCGATCTTTCGATCGCATGCGCAAGCGTGCCGTCGATTTGGCCAGCCTCTTCCGGGAAGTCTTCGAAGGCAAGCTCCAGATCAAGCAACCCACGGATTGCCTCGCTTCGCCCCCAAAACATTGATCCCGAAGGGAACTCCAGCACCATATCCTTATCGAGTTTGACACCTACTCTGTCCAAGAGGGCGCGTGCGAGGTCATAGTCATAACCCCAGTTCAATATTCCCCTCAACTCAAACAGGTGTTGCGGAAAGACCACGCCAATCGAATCGTCGTCGAACAGGGTAAGGATCGATTCAACTATGTCTTGGCTGCCACAGATATTCTCCAGCAAATAATCGCGCCACCTGGCCAGTGGTTCACCGCCATGCGGCGATCTTTTGCTGTGAGCATGCAGAAACAGCTCGTATCGCGCATATACGTCACGGAAACCCACGAATTTCGGAGCTATATCACGCCCGCGATTCTCGAAGACACGGACTTCAAACGTCCCTTTTTGCCAGGATCCCTGGCAGATATCCGTGATTTGTTCGCGCTTTTCCGCTGTATCTGTTGATATAAAAATATCTGCTGCAAGCGGGATATTATCGAAATATCGGAGCATTTCCGGTAGGACGTCCGGATAGAAGCAATGCAGTACAATTGCTATTGTGCGATCGGGACCACTTTTCCGATCAAAACCAAACGGGACTTCCAACGCGTAATCTGCATCATTACGCGGTCTCCTCGAGGGGACGACACCGTCCTCTTTAGTCAGCTCGTAAGTATATTCATAGTCACTTTTGGCAGAACGGGCCGCGCGCCTGTCACGATTTGCACTCGCGCTGTGCCGACGGTTCCCCTCAGCGGCATTCGCCAGGTGCCGCAAGATACTCGCCAAAGCGACTTTGTCGCCAAATGTCGAACGTATACTTCGGTATTCCTCAACCCAGCCTGTGTTCGATGCCGGCCCAAGATCACTAGGATCCAACACTCCGGCAACCTCCCGGACTCCCGCGCCGACCACTGCGCGCATTCCGCGCTTCTTTAGAATATCTTGCGCTTCCGAAAGAAGCTTCTTGTATTTTTCTAGCATCTGACCGTCTTGAATATCCATAGCCTCCGATTGTCGAAGGCATTTTAACAGGTCGTCCAGCGCGGCCGGCACATCGAGTTCAGCGCAGCCTGCAAGTAAATCGATAGCATTGCTACGATCGCCATCAATCGTGGACGGCCAAATCGCTCGTCCTTCCGCGCGGCCCCATTTCAAATAATGGAAAAGCGGGTTGTAACCCGCGTTGGCTACATCGCCATATGCCGAAAGATAAAGACCAGTTGAAAACCCAGGGTGTGGATCGCGGCCCTCCAGCGCACCATGTCGCCAATAGTGAACCAGTGGATTGATTGTGCTGGACGCGACATCGGGATTATTCTCAAGATACCAATGGGTATCAAAAAAAGGATTGGCGTGGCGCCCTTCTGTGGCGCCGTGGCGAAGGAAGTGCCGCCAGGGATCGATCCGCGACTGAGCTACATCTGCGTACTCGGCGAGATACCAGTCCCTGTCAAATAACGGAGGACATTTGTTTTGCTTCTGACCATTGAGCCTGCCAAATAAGACCTGCCTCAACCTCGCCGAGACACGACGCATATGATAGAATCCTTCGTTTGCAAATCCCGTTGAATCCATGGTGGATTCGCCAATCGCCCGCCGCTTTCCTACGAAATGTCGTTGGCCACGTCAGCTATTTCGAATGATTGCGCTTTTAAAATGGCACCGACACCGTCCCTATTCGGCGCCCGCCAACTTTAAGAGATTGCGTCCGTAGGCTGTTTTGGCGAATTTCTCCCCGAATGCTTTGAGCTGCTTCTTGCTAATCCAGCCGTTCTCAAATGCTATCTCTTCAATACAAGCGACATGCGTGCCCTGTCGGTGCTGAATGACGCGCACGAACTCCGATGCCTCCAGCAGACTGTCGTGTGTCCCGGTGTCCAGCCATGCAAATCCTCGGGACATTTGTTCGACGAACAATGCGCTTTGTTCCATATAGATACGGTTCAGATCGGTAATTTCGTATTCTCCGCGTACAGAGGGCTTCAGAGTCTTAGCAAATTCAACGACCCGATTGTCGTAAAAATACAGACCCGTCACCGCTAGGCGCGATTTTGGCGCATTTGGTTTTTCTTCCAGGCTAAGCGCATGTCCATCTGTGCCGAGCTCGACAACACCATATCTTTCAGGATCATCGACCTCATATGCGAAGACCGTGGCACCATGTCTTCTGGCACGGGCCTTCATTAGAAGGTCCGCCAGGCCTGCGCCAAAAAAGATATTGTCTCCGAGAACGAGCGCAACATGATCGTCGCCAATGAAAGCCTCACCTATCGTGAATGCCTGGGCCAATCCGTCTGGCGTCGGCTGCACTGCGTAACTTATCGTTAACCCCCATGGGCTGCCGTCTTCGAACAGCGCCTGATAGCGGTCCAAATATTCAGGCGATGATATAATCAGAATATCCCTGATTCCGGACATCATTAAAACAGACAATGGATAGTATATCATTGGCTTGTCATAGACGGGAAGAAGCTGTTTATTCACAGCCAGCGTCGCAGGATGGAGTCTTGTTCCGGACCCCCCCGCGAGGATAATACCCTTCATCTTTCTTCCTCTCTTAGCACTTCAGATGCGAGAAGGCTCGCCATCACATCCGAAAGCGCGTCTTTCCAATGACGTGGGTTCACACCGTAGTCGGCCATTATTTTTTCGTGAGATAGCGTCGAGTTCGCGGGGCGCTTTGCAGCAGTCGGATACTCGAAAGTGCGGATCTCTTCCAAAGCGGGCGATGTCCCGCGGAGACGGAAAATTTCTCTGGCGAAATCGAACCAACTACCGACACCAGCATTGGTGAAGTGGTAAGTTCCTGTCGGCGCAGCACGATGGTTAATTAAGCTTAGCGTGATCTTTTGGACGGTTTTGGCAATATCGACAGCGCTTGTTGGCGATCCGATCTGATCTCCGACAACCTTGATGCTCGGTGCGGCTTTCGCCAGCCGTAACATAGTTTTAACGAAGTTGCTGCCGTGTTCGCTGTAAACCCATGCGGTACGTAGAATGACATGACGGGCATTGCTGGTCCGAACCGCTTGCTCGCCCGCCTCTTTCGAGGCCCCGTATACCCCCAGCGGCCGAACCGCATCGTTCTCGCAATACGGCTCTCTTCTGGCTCCATCGAACACGTAGTCCGTTGAAATTTGCACAATTGGTATTCCAGCGGCGCTGGCTGCCGAGGCAAGTCCCGCCGGCGCCAGAGCGTTAATCTTCCAAGCTGCAACAATTTCGGATTCAGCACGATCCACCGCAGTGTAGGCGCCCGAGTTGATAATCGCGGCAAAGTTTCCGCCAGCGACGTACTCCACGATCGCGCTTACATCCGAAAGATCAAGTTCACTTCGTGCGGGCGCAACCAATTGAGCATTCTCTGGCCAGCCGCGGCTGCGGATCAGCTCTAAGCCTACTTGGCCAGTGCCGCCGGTGAGCAAGATACGAACCATCTTACTATCCGCCCAATCCGCGACGCTGAGCCGCCGTTGTCGCTTGCAGAATTTGCCCCCACCATTGGCGGTTTTCGAGATACCAGCCAACAGTTCGTGTGATTCCGCTCTCGAAAGTTTCCAGCGGTTCCCAATCGAGTTCGCTGGAGATCTTGCTGGCGTCTATGGCGTAGCGCTGGTCGTGTCCCGGCCGATCCGGTACATAGGTGATCTGCTCTTTATATGATTTGCCATCATTTCGCGGCTCTCGTTGGTCGAGGGCGTCACAGATGGCGTTCACGACATCGATATTACGACGCTCGGAACTCCCACCAACATTGTAAGTCTGTCCGGGAATACCTTGCTCAAACACCCTTTGGAGCGCCCGCACATGGTCTTCAACGAAAAGCCAGTCGCGGATATTTGCACCGTTTCCATAGACAGGCAGTGGCTCCCCTGCCAGGGCCTTAACGATCATTAGCGGAATGAGCTTCTCTGGGAAGTGATAGGGTCCGTAATTGTTGGAGCAATTCGTCACCAGCACCGGCAGACCGAATGTGTGCCCCCAAGCCGAAACCAAGTGATCCGAGCTCGCCTTTGAAGCCGAATATGGTGAACGCGGGTCGTAGGGTGTTGTCTCGGTGAAGTACCCAGTTTCACCGAGCGAACCGAAAACCTCGTCCGTCGAAATATGATGAAAGCGGAAGGATTTTTGACGAGCTTCGCCCAATCGGCGCCAGTAGTCTAAGGTCTTTGTAAGCAGCGTATAGGTACCGACGATGTTAGTTTGGATAAAGGCGCCCGGACCATCAATAGAGCGGTCAACGTGCGATTCGGCCGCGAGATGCGTAATGACGTCCGGCTGAAAATCCTCGATCGCGGCTCCGACTGCACGCTCATCACAAACATCGCCCTGTTTGAATCGGTACCGTGGTGACGACGAGACCGTCGCCAATGAAGTCAAGGTTCCGGCGTAGGTCAATTTGTCAAAATTCAGAACTTCGTGATCGCTGTTTTCGATGAGATGTCGGACCAATGCAGATCCGATAAAACCAGCTCCACCGGTAACTAGAATGCGCATATCGTCTCCTGGAAGATACTTAAACTTCGATCATTTCAAGCGGTATTCCGTCATATTCGAACGGACTGTCGAAATCACGCAGTAAGGGCTGACGTTCGTCTTTGGCACTTAGCGTAGGGGCGACGTCTTGCGGGAGCGGCCAGTTCACTCCAATCTGCGCATCGTTCCATCGGACCCCACCGTCGTTTTGAGGGGAATACACGTTCGAGACCTTGTATGTGACCTCGGTGGAAGGCTCAAGTGTAACAAAGCCGTGAGCAAAGCCGACCGGCACGTAAAGTTGGTCGCCGTTTTCTGCCGAGAGTTCAGCCCCGACCCACCGCCCAAACGTCGGCGAAGCCCGACGGATATCAACGGCTACATCAAAGATACGGCCGCGAATGCAGCGAACCAACTTCGCCTGAGCGAATGGCGGCGTTTGGAAATGCAGCCCCCTCAGCGTGCCAACGGGCACCGAAAGCGAATGATTGTCCTGGACGAATCGGTCGCTAATGCCCCGCTCGAAGAAAGTTTTTTCGTTATAGGTTTCAGAAAACCAACCGCGCTCATCGCCAAATCGCTTCGAGCGAACCAAAACAACCTTAGAAGTCATCAACAATACCTACCATTCCAATGAACCGACGACTAGCACGGGCTCTGTTAGCCGGTCCAGTCGCGGGTAGCACGGAGAGACGAGAATGGCAATTCTGTGCAAGCTATTCACAACGTAGGCTTGTGGCAGTGCACGTCGCCAGCATTTTTAGCCCCTCATTCGCACTTTGCGTCATCTGCCGGACAAGCCGCAAGGTGCTTGCTGTTGCCAAATCATGAGCCTCGTGATCGTCAACCAGCCTTAGGATCGCATTCTGCCAGATGTCGCGAACATATGGCACACGCTGCTCGCCAGAACCTTCACGTGTTGCGTATCCATAGGCTGCGCCCTCGGAAAATACTCCGGCAGCTTTATATCGGGCAACGTCGATCCGCTTCGTCGGCGCCCGGCTATCATTCACGCGCGATGGGTGAAGCGGAACGAGCATGACATCGATGGTGCGATTGTTGGCGTCCGCGAGATAGTCCTTCCAGGGCAGTGGTCTTCGGACCGACACTCGTTCCAACCCTTCCCAAATCGATGCGGCACGGCCGTCTGCAAAAACCTCAAAGCGCACCTGCGGTCGTTGTAGCAAGATTTCCTCGATGATCGGACGCAGAAACCGGTGCTCTTCAAGGTGGATGCCAGTTGCGTGGTAAGCAATCAAAACCTGATCTGATACCGAGTTTGTGACGCGACCAGATCCAGGCGATCGCGGCCTCCATAATGTTTCGGGAGGCGCCGGAGGCAGCACTTCGACTTCGTGCACCTGCAGGGTTGATGCCAAATGCGGTGTCGATGCCCAGACGATATCGAGATGACGATTGAGACGACGGAGCGGCCAAAGCGCTCTAAAACACAGAGCGAAGCGATAGCGCAGACTCGCATCTCGCCCTGTGACCACGGCCGGTATGTCGTCGTCGACGAAGAGCCCCACACCGGACAGGCGATCAGCATTGGTATCCAACCAAGTCAGCACGTCGGGCGATACATAGCGACAGATGATGATGAAAGTGCCCTCTGGATCAAGGCCTGCAAGTTTGCCGTGCCTGATATCGACAGCTTGGTACGGGGGCATGCCCGGCGCCGCAAGCCGCGCCGCGAAATAATAGTCAAACGTCGGGTTCGGCATGCGCCCGAAGACGATAATGCGTTTAACAGGCCCACGTGGACGACCGTTCGCCCCCGGCCTCAACTTCGGGCGCGGCAGCCTTCGCTCGATCCATAGAGCAAGCCGTTCTCTGAGATCAGTCATCGTGATGACCTCGGAGATAGATCACGCGGGCGGGCCTCAAGAACAAAATCCTCCGCGATGAGGGAGAGGTTCGGGTTGTGATGCGGATCATCCCGCAAAATATCGCCCCACCGCTGATACACCGTCTGCTCCTCGCGCGCGAAACGGCCCAGCTTTTCAGGTGTATTGTCCGCACCTCGAGAGACCGATTCCCTGTGCAGCATGGCGCTATCAGGAGTCCAGACAATCGTGCATGCCGCTTGCCGCACCTTGACGCAGTAGTCAACATCGTTGAACGCAACGGTGAGATTGCTCTCATCCATGCCGCCAATTTGCATCCAAAGGCTTTTGCGTGTCAGCAAGCAAGCTGCAGTGACCGCAGAGATCTCCCGCCGCTCACTCAAGAGACCATTGTCCTCACCTGATAGGGGGTGCAGGAAATGAAAGCTGTGCCGAGCAACAGTACCCGCCCCGAGCGTCACGCCGCCGTGTTGTACGTAACCATCCGGGAAAAATAGGAGGCTGCCCGCAGCGCCAACATCCGGATCATCCAACTCCCGCGCAAGGTTCGAAAGCCATCCCGGCTGCAATGGTTCGACGTCATTGTTGAGCAAAAGGATGAGTTCGTTGCGCGATGCTTCGACACCAAGATTGCAAGCCCGTGAAAAATTGAACCCACCTGGCAGCGGCAGACGACGGATACGCCCCGCCTTCTCATAGCGGTCCATAAGGGCAAGAGCTGCGGGATCGCTGCTGTCATTGTCGATGACAATAACATCCAGATCAACGCCATCAGTGCTTTCAAAAAGGCCCCTGAGACATGCCTCTAGCAGGTCAGCTCGATCCCGCGTCGGAATGATGACGCTCACCTTGCGCACGTCGACCGTATCCGCATTGAGTCGGACGGGCCCCATCATTCGCTGGTATGGGGCGTCTCTGTGCAAAAGCACCCGAGGCAAATGAAGGACCGCACCGCGACGGCCGTTTGCAGCTTTGGCGATCACCTCACCCATCGGCCGATTCTCGAGATCCAAGCCCTCCGGCAGGTCAGCCAAGCGGACAAGGGCGCCGTCCAATGGGAGCCAACCGGATTGCGCAAGGGGCGGATTCCAAGCCGGCTTGAAGAACGGATCGAACCGGCGACCACGCTTATTGACCCGATCTTCGTCGCTATAAACTGCAGTCACCGAAGACGAGAAAGCGAAGGGGCGTGCAAGCCTCTCCAAAGCGCGCGGCGCCAGGCGCATGCCCGCGGGAAGCCGCATCCATAGTTGCGGTCGGGCTGCGTTCCCGTCTTTCATACCTGCGACTTCACTGGCAGGCATCTCGGCGTAGTCGCGCCAGGTCTGTGTGGCCAGTGAAGCGCGTGTTTCGCCGACGGCCTGCTCAGTGCCGCGCCCAATCGAAACGAAGACGAAAGGTTTTGTTGGCCAATCTCCCCGAGCGTCAGGCACCTCCGCGCGCTCCGCCGCCTGCTGGGCGTCGATCCATTCGTCATAGCTCGGCGCCGACAAAGCGTCGACTTGCCTGGCAAAGCGAAACGTGGCGCCTTTCACGTTGCGCGCCATAAGGAGACGAAGAATACGAAGAATGAACAAAGGTCGTCGCAGAGCGAGGATAGTCCCGATTTCGAGCAGCGACAGCCGCCGCACGCTTATCTCCGGGGTAACGTCCGCCGATATTTCCGCTGTTGCGTCATCGGCGAAAAGCGTTGCACCTTCGAATTGCACCGGCAGCCATCCATAAAACCGTCCGTGGCCTTTGCTGTTCACCAGGAATGAGCGGAAAACCGAAGCCGGTACTCTGCCCTTACGATGCAACGCCAAGCGCGGGCGCAGACCCAAACGGTGCCCTGGATCCTTAACCGTTAGAACGACAGGACGGTCGGCATAATCTTCCAGCGCAGCCTTGAGCGGCACTTTGAATTCGACCTGTGAAGCGTCAGCCATCATTCTCTATCTTGCAATTCAGCGAAACCGGAGTCGGTATGCCGCTTATGCCAGAGCTTTGAATGAAATTTAACTCATAATTCCAGTTATCTGCGCAAACCGAATATCCATGCATCCAATGCTGTTTCAGGCAGGTGCTAGCTTGATCGTCCGAGCTCGGCGCGCGGCTACTTTTGTAGGCCTACCTCCACAATCCGGCTTTGGTTAAGGATCACCGGCTGACGAGGCCAGGGCTGCCTCCGCCTATCGGCGTCATGATTGTTGCGTGTTCGATAAATTGGCCTTCCCCGCCAAATTAGCAATCTTTCCAAGCACACAATGTGGACGCCCGTAAGATCTGCGCGCACGAAGGCTCGCGACGAACGGCTGGCCTCGGCCCTCCATGCGACCTTCATTTGATGACGTGCTTAAAGAAATGAAAGCGGCGCCAACGACGAAGCTTCTGAAATTGTTGGAGCATGAAATTGCGTCTTGTGCTCACCGTTGGCGGCGTCGCCCCGGGGCATTACTGGCACCGTCCGCATAGGCCCTTCTATGATACCCCTGCCGGTACTCAGGAAAGCCTGCGATCTGTCTAGAACAACGCAGTGTTGGCCAGATTGACAACAGCGGCGATTGTTGGCATATTAGCCAACATGGATGCGCAAAAAATCACCGAGCACAAAAACGTTGAAGCAGACGGCAGCATCATCCAGTTTGTCATCTGGAAGCTGCCGGAACCCGTTCCCCCGACCACGCACGGTTTCAAGTATCGCATGGTCTATATTCGAAACCGCGAGCGCGTCGTCGGTTTCGATAACGAGCGCGGCAAGGGTGATCATATGCATCTGGACGGCAAGGAGTATCCTTACCAGTTCACGTCGCTTGAGCAACTCATTGAGGACTTCATGTCCGAGATCGAAAAACGGAGGCAGTCATGAGGACATTGACCATCACGACGAACACCGATTGGAAATCGGCCCTGCGCGCCGCCGGAGAGAAGGCCAAGGTGGGTCTTGCCACCGGGACCTATCAGGGCGAGACGCTGAATTTTGCTACTCCCGGAGCGTTTTTCTCCCACCTTACCGAACGTCGATGGGAGATGCTGAACGAGCTTCTTAGGAGTGGAACGATCGGAGTCCGTGAACTTGCGCGCCGGCTAGGACGAGACGTCAAGCGCGTGCATGAAGACGCTGCGGTGCTTGTTAATCTAGGACTAATCGAGCGTGATGAACGTGGCGCACTTACATGCCCCTTCGGAAACATTCACGTTGACATGGTAATGACGTCCGCAAAATCGGCGGCGTAGGTGTCCTCCCTAGAAAGGGATGCTGAGAAGACGTAAGGCCGTTGTCCTAATCTTACCGCGCAGGCACTTGGGTAAGGACAAACGGCCGGAATTCCGCTCATGGGCGCGCCGGTTATCGTTGCGTTACGCCCGCCGGCTCCGCTGAACGCCAAAACTCCGTGATCTTCTCTTCTCGATCTCACTGCGATGTTCTGTAGGAGACATGTCTCTCCCCATTTTCATGAAGATCGGTTCAGCATGATAACTTGCGCCGGGTCTCCGACGCCGGTTAATTCGCCCGCCCTTTAAGGTCTGGCACGCGCACTCGATTTAAACACCTCTCGGGAAAACCTGCGGGTTCCTAAGGATAATCCCAGCCCCCTGAGACAGATCGGGTTCAACTTGCTCAGGGATTTCAAACTCCACTCGAACACCATCTTTGGTCGTACCAGCGACAGTCAATCCATCGGGCCGATGTAAGATGCGCTCGATATCCACGGGAATACCTCCCGCATCCTTCTGCCAAACCACATCCCGTGGCCTTACGAATACCTCGACAGGACCAACTTCGCTGGACGCGATACCAGTGGCCGTTTCGCCGACAAAAACGAAACCGTCCCGTGCCACGCCTGGAAACTTATTAACGTCCCCGAGAAACTGCATGACAAATGCCGAGCCCGGATGCCGGCAGACTTCTGCAGGGGTGCCCTCCTGCACGATCTTGCCTTCATTGAGGACCACTACGCGGTCGGCCAGGTCGAGCGCCTCTTCCTGGTCATGCGTCACGAACAAGGTCGTAATGCCGAGTTCGTCGTGAATCTCGCGAAGCCAGCGGCGGAGATCCCGGCGGACGTTGGCATCGAGAGCGCCGAAAGGCTCGTCGAGAAGCAGCACCTTCGGATCGACGGCAAGAGCGCGGGCAAGGGCTACACGCTGACGCTGACCGCCGGAAATCTGGCCGGGGAAACGGTCGCCAAGCCCTTCGAGCTTTACCAACCGCAGGAGTTCCGAGACACGTGTCGCGATCTCCGACTTGCTCCGCTTGGTCTTGGAAACCTTCATGCCGAAGGCGATGTTCTCAGCAACGGTCATATGCGGGAAGAGCGCGTAGTGCTGGAAGACGAAGCCGACGCCGCGGTCACGCACCGGTATGTCGGTCGCGTCCTGATCGCCGAAATAGATGTGGCCGCCGTCGGCATATTCGAGCCCGGCCACCATGCGCAGGATTGTCGTCTTGCCGGAGCCCGAGGGACCAAGGAGTGCCACCAGTTGTCCGCTCTCGATGTCGAGCGAGACACCATGCACGGCGCGGAACGTGTCGAAGGTCTTCACGACCTGCTCGAGACGGATTTTCATGGTCGGGTTCCTGCATTCTGTTCTTTGGCTGCGGCAGCAAGCGCCGGCCGGCGGCCTGCGCCGCGACGCTCAAGCGCGACCTTGGCAATGATGGTGACGACGGCGAGCGTCGCAAGGATTGAGGCAGCGGCAAAGGCGCCCGCCGCCTGGTAGTCGTGATAAAGCAGTTCGATATGGAGCGGCAGCGTGTTGGTCTGGCCGCGAATATTGCCGGAGACCACGGAGACCGCACCAAACTCACCCATGACCCGGGCGTTGCAGAGTACCACGCCGTAAAGCAGCGCCCATTTCACATTGGGAAGCGTGACGGAGAAGAACGTGCGCCAGCCTGACGCGCCAAGCGAGGTTGCCGCCTCTTCGAGGTCCCTGCCCTGCGCCTGCATCAATGGAATGAGCTCACGCGCCACGAAAGGTGCCGTCACGAACATCGATGCAAGCACAATTCCCGGCAGGGCAAACAGGATCTTGATATCCGCAGCCTCCAGCATAGGGCCGAACAACCCTTGCAGACCGTAGACGAAGAGATAGGCGACGCCGGCAACGATCGGCGAGATCGAAAATGGGATCTCGATCACGACGAGAAGGAAGCGTCGTCCCCAAAAATCGAACTTGGTGATTGCCCAGGCGGCCGCAAGACCGAAGGCGGTATTGATAGGAACGGCGATCAACGCGGTTGCCACCGTCATGAAAATGGCGTGGCGTGTATCGGGATGAGCGATGGTCGCCACATAGGCTTTGAGCCCCTGACCGAATGCTTCGACGGCAATCACGATGAGGGGTGCGAGCACCAAAATGGCACCGAAGAACAGGGTCGTGCCAATCAACACACGGCGTATGATCGGCCCATCGCCGACGCGCGGCGGTTTGCGTCTGGTCGGTCTCATGCTCAAGACCTCGCGGTGTAGCGCAAGGCACGGGCCTGCAGGAGATTGGTGGCTGCCAGCATCAGGAAGGCGGTGATCAACAGCACCGACGCAATGGCGGCGGCGGCCTGATAATCGTATTCCTCAAGCCGGATGAAGGCGAGCAATGCGGTGATTTCGGTTTCCATCGGCTGATTGCCGGCGATGAAGATGATCGCGCCGAACTCGCCCAGCGACCGGGCGAAGGACAGTGATAGGCCCGCGAGCAGCGCCGGCATCAGCAAGGGCAGGATAACGCGCACGAAAATGGAGCTGTCCGATCCGCCGAGCGATTGGGCCGCCTCCTCCAGTGCAGGATCGAGGTCTTCAAGCACCGGCTGTACCGTACGGACGATGAAGGGCAGGCTGGTGAAACACATGGCCACCATGATGCCGATTGGCGTGTACGCCACCTTGATACCGAGGGGTGCTAGAAGTGCTCCGAACCACCCATTGGCCGAAAACAGCGTCGTCAGCGCAATGCCGGCCACGGCCGTCGGCAGGGCAAAAGGCAGATCGACAATCGCGTCGATGATCCGACGCCCAGGGAAGCGGTAGCGAACGAGTACCCAGGCAAGCGCCAGGCCGAAGACGAGGTTGAAGGCGGTGGCAACAAGGGCCGAAAGCACGGTGACGCGGTAGCTGGCGACAGCGCGCGGTGAAGAGACGATCGCCCAGTATTCGGCAGGTCCAAGGCTCGCCGCCTTAAAGACCAGCGCCGCCAAGGGCAACACGACGATCAGCCCTACGTAAAAGAGGGTGATGCCCAGCGACAGAGGCAGGCCGGGCAGGACATTGCGTTTCAATTGATCGCCTCCACGGCGGCATAACTTTCATTCATGGCAACCCGGCGAGCAGAACGCGCCGGGTAAATTGGATCGGTTTGATGTCGCGGTTTTCAGCGATTGCCGTAGATCTGGTCGAGCGCAGCGCCGGAAGCGAAATGCTCGTCCTTGATCTTGCCCCAGCCGCCGAACACGTCCTCGACCGTGACCAGGCGGATCTCCGGGAACTGATCCTTGAATTCCGCTGCCACCTTCTCGTTGTGGACGCGGTGGCCGTATTCAGCGGCAATCTTCTGGCCCTCCTCGGTGTAGAGGAAATCGAGATAGGACTTTGCCAATTCGCGCGAGCCGCGCTTCTCGGCCACCTTGTCGACCACGGCAACCGGGAATTCCGCAAGCAGGCTGACGGAAGGCACGACACTTTCGAACTTGTCGGTACCATACTGCTTGGCGATCGAGCGGGTTTCCGCCTCGAAGGTAATGATCACGTCGCCGATTTCGCGCTCGACAAAGGTCGTCGTTGCCGCTCTTCCACCGGTATCAAAGACCGGAACGTTGTCGAAGATCTTCTTGACGAATTCGGTGACCTTGGCCGGGTCGTCCTTGAAGGCTTCCTTGGCATAGGCCGTTGCCGCCAGATAGGTGTAGCGCGCATTGCCCGATGTCTTCGGGTTCGGGAAGATCACCTTGACGTCGTCACGCGCAAGATCGCCCCAATCCTTGATGCCCTTCGGATTGCCGGAGCGCACGAGAAAGGACGGGAAGGAATAGAACGGCGAAGCGTTGTTCGGAAAATCCTTCTGCCACCCCTCGGCGACGAAACCGTTCTTTGCCAGGAAGTCGATATCCGTGACCTGATTGAAGGTGACGACGTCGGCCTCCAGGCCTTCGACGATGGCTCGCGCTTGCTTGGAGGTGCCTGCATGCGACTGGTCGACGGTGATCCCCGGATGCGCCTTGATGAAGGCTTCGTTCTCGGCCGCAAAGACTTCCCGCGCAACATCGTAGGAGGCATTGAGAAGGGAGGCCGGCGCTTCGGCAAGGGCCGGTCCGCTCAGGAGCGCAACAAAGGCAGCGCCCGCGATCAGCAGTTTCTTCATGGGTATCTCCGGTGGAATAGAGGCGGCAGGTTAGATGAAACCTAACGGCCGCTATCGGAGACGACGAGGCACCATGATCTTCGCTTGTTTCCCGAACGAGAAAAATCGCCTAACGAATTCGGATATCAGAGAAAATGGCGTTGCGGCCTTGGCCCACGAACTACCGATCGGAGGTTGCCGACGCCTCTTGCGTCGGGGTCGATTGCGAAGGTCGTTTGAGGCTGATGGCCGGTGCCTCGCCTTCAAACGTCTCCACCCGCCGGTCATAGACTGGCGAGATCGTGCCGAGAACACGGTCCCAAAAAGAGAAATAGTTCGCGTAGTTGTAATTGAATTCGGCGTGATGCTGATCGTGATAGGTCGTGCACAACAGCGGCCACGGATAGCGCGCAGTCGGCGAGGCAAAATACTCGAACCCCGCATGCCCGAAGGTGCCGTTGATCTGGTCGAACAGCCTGTGCGCCAGCAGGATCAGCGGCGGAAACGGCACCAGGAAGACGATGACGGCGTAATAGCCCTGCGACAGGGCCGTATCCACGAGACCGATCGAATCGTTGCTCCACACGGTCGGGGCGACACTTCGATGATGCAGCAGATGATATTTGTAGAACAGCTTGGTGTGCAGCAGCCGGTGCGCGAAGTAGAACCAGGCGTCGAACAGCACCATGCAGAGCAGGAAGAGTGGTACCGCCGTCCACCAGCTGAAGGCCCAGGGCGTGAACAGTGTCCAGCCCTGGTACTGGGCAAAGAGACCGATCGCGACGGATGTGCAGGTCACGAGGATCGACGCCATGCTCTGACGGATCTCGACCGCCTTTCGCTTCTCCCCCCGGCGTCCCTTCTGGATGCGCCGCTCCGGATTGCGATCATTGAGCCAGGTGATGCCGTAGCCGAGCGCAAAATAAACGAGCACCGTCGCGGCGTAGATGACCGCAAGAATGGCGAGAAAAGTCAGGGTACCCTGGACGAACGCGTTCAAGTGGAAATCCGGTGCTGCTGCGTGGGAAATAATCAGACCCGCTGAATACACCAACCAGACCGAGCAAGGCAAGGCAAGCCCCGGCTCAAACCCGCTCAAGATCCGACAGAAACGCGTTCAGTTCCGTTTGGTCTATCCCGACGAGATGGCCTTTGTCGGGATAGGCGCCGGACCGCACGTCTTCGGCAAACTCCGAGAAGGCAGCGATGCGCTCGCGTTGAAGCCGCTCATATTCAGCGGCGAAGTTGCGATAGATTTTTGCGTGACGGGGAACGTGGCCACGATTGGCACCGAGCACGTCATCGCTGAAGAGATACTGCGCGTCGCAGCCCGTGCCGGCGCCCATCGACAACATGAGCATTGATGTCTTCGCGCTGATCGCGGCGGCGACCTCGCCGGGCACCACTTCGATCTCGGCGGCAAATGCACCTGCCTCTTCCAACGCTTTTACCTGGCGCCAGATCTCGATGGCGCTTGCCGCCGTCTTGCCGACGGCGCGAAACCCGCCGGTCCAGGTGGCCTTCGACGGGATGAGGCCGACGTGCCCGCAGACCGGGATGCCCTCTTCGCGCATGCGGCGAACGGTAGAGAGGCTTGCCGCGCAGTAAACCGCGTCGCCTCCTGCTTTGAGCGCCTTGAATGCGGCGCGGATATATTCGTCGGCCGTGACCAGGTCGCCATATTCGAGGCCCGGGAAGGCAAAACAGGTCGGGGCCACTTCGCGAAACTCCGGCCCGAGCAGCGCCGGCGGCACGGAGACCAGATCGATGCCGGCGGCTTCGGCGGCTTCCGCCTCATCGAGCGTTTCGACCCGCAGCATCGTCAACTGTCTCTTGCCTTTCATCGAAAGAAGGTCGGCAACGGTCGGGCGGCGGTTTCGCATCAGGATCTCCGGGTATCGGTTGTTGTTATGACAGAGGAAGAAGCATCGTGCCTCAGGCGGCGAGCAATGCCTTCAGCTTGATGTCGATTGAGCCGAGCGCCTGCGGATCCGGCCTTTTCCCGGCAGCAATCAGCATCTCGGCAAGGCGGATGTCGCGAGCGATCGCGTTTCCTGTGCCGATACCACTCGCGCTGATCAGTCGACCGCTGGCGTCAAGATGAAAGAGAATGAAGGCGCTATCGCCAAGGTCCCGCTGCACCGTCATCACAGCACCATCGGCAAGGCCGGCGATCTGCAGGGTCAGGTCGTATTGATCGGACCAGAACCAGGGCACGCTCGCAATCGTCTCGGCAGCACCCAGCAGATTGGCCGCGGCAAGCGTTCCCTGGTCCTGCGCGTTTCGCCAGGCTTCGAGCCTTATGCGTCGACCCCCGTAGTGCCCGAGCGGATAGGAGCAGCAATCGCCGGCCGCGAAAATGTCGGGGTCCGAGGTGCAAAGCGTCTCATCGACGGCGATGCCATTATCGATGGCAAGGCCGGCAGCCTCGGCCAAGGCCGTGTTCGGCAAGGCTCCAATGCCGATTACGACCAGGTCGGCGACAAGAATGTCTCCGTCGGCAAGCTCGATTTCAACCTTTTCCTCGCGTTCCGCGATGCCGGCGATCTTGGCATTGCAGCGGATATCGACGCCTTCCAGTCGATGCCGCTCGGCAACGACGGCGGCGATTTCTTCCGGCACGCCGCGGGAAAGCACCCGTGGCAGGCCCTCGAGGAGAACGACATCTGCGCCGAACTTGCGGGCAGTCCCTGCGAGTTCCAGGCCGATGAACCCGCCACCGATAATGGCAAGCACCTTGCCCGGTGCGAGCTTTGAGCGGATGGCAGCGGCATCCGCATGCGTCCGAAGCATCCGGATAAGTAGTGATGCCTCTGACAAGCCCGGCAACGACCTTGGCCTCGCACCAGTGGTCAGCAACAACCTGTCGTAGGAGAGCTGCCGGCCGTCGGCGAGCCGTACCGTTTTCGCATCGCGATCGATGGCCGCCACCGGCGTATCGGTGAGTACCTGGATCCCGGCAGCCTGATAGCGCGCGGCGTCGGCGACGAATTTGGGCTCAAGCTGTCCAGCCAGACCTTCCTTCGAGAGTGGCGGCCGCTCGTAAGGCAGATGTGCCTCGGCACCAATGAGCGTGATGTCACCCTCATGGCCCTTTTCCCTGAGCGCAAAAGCTGCCCTCGCACCACACTCGCCGGCGCCGACAATGACAATCCTGTTCATGTGCCTCTCCCAATGTCTCGTTGGACGCCTTGAGCATCCGCTTAGGCGACCGCGATGAAAACGCTGCCGGCCTCGACCTTTACCGGGTAGGTCTTCAGGTTGACGCAGACGGGCGCGCCCTTGGCCTGGCCGGTCTTGTAGTTGAAGCGGCCATTGTGTTTCGGACACTCGATGATGTCGTCCATCACCAATCCGTCGGCGAGATGGATGTGCTCGTGAGTGCAGAGACCGTCGGTCGCAAAATATTCGTCGTCGGGACTGCGGTAGACGGCAAAGGTGCGTCCGTCATGGTCGAAGCGGATCACATCCTCTTCGTCGATCTCGTCGGCCGCACAGACCTCGATCCAGTTTCCACTCATGCTTGTTCCTCCAAATGCTGTTGTTTGCTGGTGTGCCTATTCGGCAGCATGCACCAGGGCATCGCTGTGAAACTCTTCGCGATAGGGTTTTGCCGTCGGCGGCAGGTCGCGCTTCAGGAAATAATCCTCGTTCCTCAGCTGGCGCAGGTAGGCCGGGATCATCTCGCGGTAGCCGTGGAGCATGGATGGATTCGGCTCCGGCAGATCGTGCTTGATCATGGCGTGAAGCCGCGGCAGCGCATGGTATGGCACCATCGGGAACATGTGGTGTTCGACGTGGTAGTTCATGTTCCAATAGATGAAGCGGCTGACCGGATTCATGTAGACTGTGCGGCTGTTCAGCCTGTGGTCCGTGACGTTGTCGGCAAGCCCACCGTGCTGCAGGAGGCCCGTCAGCACATGGTGCCAGGCGCCATAGAGGCGCGGCAGGCCGATGAGCATCATCGGCAGGATCGAACCGAGATAGAATGACAGGCCGATGGTTGCGAGATAGATCGCAAACCAGATCCGCGCGGTCCTGATTGCCTTGGGCTGCTCCATTTCCGGAATGAAGGTTTTCTCGGCAGCGCTGATGACGCCGAAGGCATTGCGCACCATGTCGATGACGGCATGCCAGACATCGAGAATGCCGAAGAAGTTTAAGACGAGCCGAAGCAGATCCGGCGGCCGCATGACGGCGATTTCAGGGTCCCGACCAACGATGACAGTGTCGGTGTGGTGACGCGTGTGGCTCCAGCGCCAGGTCACCGGATTGCGCATGATCATGAAACAGGCGACCTGATAGACCACGTCATTCATCCACATCGTCTTGAACGCCGTGCCATGGCCGCATTCATGCCAACGGCTGTCAGAAGCCGAGCCATAAAGAACGCCATAGGCAAGAAAGAAGGGAACGGCCCACCAGGTTCCCCAGTAGTAGACGCCGAGGCCGCCAAAGAGAATGAGGCTGGCGAACCAGATGGCCGTATCACGGATCGCCGGGCCATCCTCGCGCTTCATCAGTTCCTTCATCTGCTTGCGCGGGATCTCTGTGTGATACCACTCCGCCGCAGACAGCCCATTGGCGACCGCGGCCTGAGCGTCGCGGCCAAGCAAGCTGTAATCACGCTTCGTCGGAACCATCGCCATCCGTTTTCTCCTCCCGCAATCGACCACACGCCGGCGGCCGCTCCTCATCTCTTGGAACTGACGATAGGTTGACTTTTGCAAGTCCTCAATGCAGTGATGATATATTCTCTCAAATACCATCATATCTTGCATTTCATGTATGATGGAATAGTTTCAGGGGCAGCCATGAGCAACAGACCGACAATTGCCGATCTTGCCCGCGCCGCGGGTGTCAGCGTTGCAACCGTCGACCGCGTGCTCAACGGCCGACATCCCGTGCGCGAAGAGACGGCGCGACGGGTCTATGATGCGGCCAAGTCCATCGGCTACCACGCGGTCGGCTTGCTTCGTCAGCGGGTCTTCGAGGACCTTCCGCAATACCGCCTCGGTTTTCTCCTGCAAAAGCCGCAACAATCCTTCTACCAAACTGTGGCCAAAGAGATCGAGAACGCAGCGCTCGGGCTGTCAAACGTCCGCGCCCTGCCCCAGATCGAATTCGTCGCCAACTCCACACCGACGGGTATCACCGAGAAGCTGAAGGCAATGGCTGCCCGCAACCAGGCGATTGCCCTCGTCGCGCCCGATTATCCGGCGGTGACCGCAGTGGTCGAAGAACTGAAGGAACGCGGGATCCCGGTTTTCTCCCTGCTTTCCGACTTTGCAGCCGGCATCCGCGAAGGTTACATCGGCTTGAACAATCACAAGGTCGGCAGGACAGCGGCCTGGATGATTGCCAAGGCTGCGAAGAGACCGGGCAAGGTCGCAGCGTTCGTCGGCAGCCATCGCTTTCTCGGCCATGAACTGCGTGAAATCGGCTTCCGATCCTATTTTCGCGAGCACGCGCCTGATTTCGAGGTGCTCGACACCATGGTCAATCTCGACACCGCCGAGATCACCCACGAAGCGACGCTCAACCTCTTGCAGCGCCACCCGGATCTGACGGGCTTCTACGTCTGCGGCGGCGGCATGGAAGGAGCAATCTCGGCGATCCGCGAGGAAAAACTCGAAGGCAAGCTGATCGCTGTCGTCAATGAATTGACGCCGGAGTCGCGCTTAGCACTCGCCGACGATGTCGTGACCCTGGCGATATCGACGCCGACGGGGGGCCTTGCACGGGAAACAATCAATCTGATGGTGCAGGCAATCGGCAAAGGGCCGACGGGGGCCCCGGGACAGACCTTCCTGCCGTTCGATCTTTTTACGCCGGAGAACATCTGACGAAGTATGTCGGTGGCCACATCAAACCGGAGTACAAGAAGGTGGACCGCATCGACCGCCGCCGCAAGGAGAACCAGAACGGCAAGCGGTGCTTTCCCTGTGCGAACACAATCCCGATCGCCGAACCGCACGATCACCCGTGTAGTCAAGGGCGGCGAAACGCATCGTAGACAAGGTGTGCACGGCGGAAATGACGGTCGGGAAACAGCACCACCTGCGGTGAGCGATTTTGGCTTCGTCACTTCCCCAAGGCATATTTACATTTTCACCACGACACTATTGACACTTTCCCCGGCTTTCTATTGACACTTTCCCCGCAGGTCGCGCTCCCTCTGTCGATATTTTGGTCATTCAAAGAAAGTTTAGTCTGAATGGACGATTGGACAGCTGCTTTCAGGAACAAAAACGGAACGTGAATTGGAAACTAGCAACTTTTAGCAGAGCAGAAAAATTGGAATGGCGCGTAATCACGGGCTCGAACCGTGGACTCGCTGATTAAAAAATCGAGGCCATAAAAAAATCAGGCATTCCGTCCAGTTGTGGTGATTTCTTCGACCAGATAATCGATTGCCTGGAGGGGCTCCAACATCGCCCATGTCTTTGGATGACGATAGACAGGGTAGAGGCCGAACGCTGCGAAAGTAAGCTGATCGAGGGTGGGGCGTGCAATTGCCCGTCTCGCATGGGCCAATTGGGCACGGTCTTCCACGTGGTCTTCTGTCAGTCCCCAACCCGCATAAAATGGGCTCGCATAACAACGAACGGGAAGGCCACGCAAAAGTGCGTCGAAACCCATTTGGCTGGAGACGGTCCATACTTCATCGACGACAGCGAGAATGGCCGCAGCAGACACCTTGTCGGCCATCAGCGTTACGCCTGGTAACTTCGATGCCCGTTCGGTCATATAGCCCTTGCGATGACCGGCAATGACGTCTGGATGCGTGCGAACGACAATCTGCGCACCGCTTGCAAGCGCATCATCCAACATGCGGTCAAAGGAGGAAGGCGAGCCTAACGCCTTTTCTACGGAAACATCGCCAAACACCTGATCAACCAGCAGTATCCTGCGCCGTGTCGACGGAGCGAGACGAGGCTCGCTGTGAGGGAGGTTGTTGTATTTCGACAGCTTGTGCGCCACCAGGGCTTCACGGATCGGGGCACCAACATCATGCGCTAAGACGCCAGCCGCTTCACGGATCAGCAATTCCAATCGAGAGGCGCGACCGGCATCGACCGGCAGCGCTTTATCATCGACGACAATCGAGATCGGAACACTTCCATCCTTGCCGAGACCGACGGAGCGCAGGAACCCATCCTCGATATGCCAATGCGGAAGGTGGCGCAATCGCGCAATTCGCATCGCGGTCTGTGCTGGCAGACGACCACCCCAGGAAACGATGCCATCGAGCCTGGGGGCAAGCGTCGAGCGAAGCGGTGCATCGCCGAAATAGCGACCCAACCAAGGGAACGCCTTGTGCACGAAATAAGTCGCCCCGAGCCTTGCCCCCCATTTCGGGTGCCAGGGTCGGACTTGTGTCGCGGTTGGTGCGGGATTGTCGAGCACGTCCATATTCTCACTCTGCCAGCCATCACGGCGCGCTCCGCCAGAAATCACCTTGCAAAGGGAAATGCAAACCGAACTTGCGATACGTCGGGCGGTTGAAGACAGCTTTCTCGATCCAGGCCAACCGGGCAAGAGTTCAAGGGCAGTCGCACGCGGACGGTAGATCTGCACTGAGGTCACCTGGAATCTGATTGGATTCCATCATCTGGAAAAGACAATCTTGCAACAATGCAAGTGCTTTGACCGGACACGCGTCAACTACCTCCTAGTCATTGGTGATTTGCACGGGTAGCTATAAATGGAATGAACGTTCCATTTATAGCTACCGACGAACCACACCTGGAGGAGACATTCCCATGACCACCCTACCCTTCGCGCTTAATCACATGACAACCCCCGGCCTGCCGCTCGACGCCTTCTTTGCTCTTGCGCGATCGCTCGGCATGACTGCCGTCGAGATCCGCAACGACCTGACCGGCAATGCCATTCTAGATGGCACACCCGCAAAACACGTTACGGCACTGGCAGCAGAACATAGGCTGACAATCATCTCGATCAACGCCCTGCAGCGGTTCAATGAATGGAACGACACGCGCGCCGCCGAAGCCGCACAACTGATCTCCTATGCCAGGGACTGCGGGGCAAAAGCGCTCGTTCTTGTTCCCCTCAATGATGGCAGCGGCCAGGCCGATGGTGAGCGTCAGGCAAACCTAAAGGAAGCCCTTACGGCGCTGAAGCCGATGCTCGATGCGGCCGGTATCATCGGCCTTGTCGAGCCGCTCGGCTTCGAGATCTGCTCGCTTCGCTCCAAGACGGAGGCTGTTGACGGCATAAGGGCAATCGGCGGCGAGGCTACGTTCCGCGTCGTGCACGACACCTTCCATCACCACCTCGCCGGCGAGCCGGCAATCTATCCCGAGATGACCGGCCTCGTTCATATATCCGGCGTCACTGCCAGCGACGTAGCAATCGCCGATCTGCGCGATTCGCATCGTGTTCTGGTCGACGGGAACGACACCCTCGACAATGTCGGGCAGATCCGCCGCCTGAAGGCTGCAGGTTATTCCGGCCCCTTCTCGTTCGAACCCTTTGCCGATGAAGTCCACGGCGTCGCCGATCCGGCAGCCGCCCTCAAAACCAGCATGGCTTACATCGAAGCCAATATCTGACCGGCAAAGCCGACCGAGCACTGGAAAACGAAGCGAGGCGTCGAAAGACACCCTTGACGGCGCTCGCACAAAATGGAATACATATTCCGTAATTGCAAATCACTGGTTCTTTTATTCCGTTTTGATTGGAGCGCAGCGGGAGTACCGCTTCCGATCAGAGATGGGCGCGACCCGATATGGTCAGCGTTTCCGGCTGGAGAAGGTGTGGCCGGGCACCAAATGTGGAGGAGAAAGACAATGAAGAAATTCCTGCTGGGTACAGCCATGGCGGTGATGATGTCGACGGCGGCGCATGCCGAAACCATCGGCGTTTCCATGGCGCAGTTCGACGACAACTTCCTGACGGTCCTGCGCAACGGCATGTCCGACTACGCCAAGACGCTCGACGGCGTCGACCTGCAGATCGAAGACGCACAGAACGACGTTTCGAAGCAGCAGAGCCAGATTCAGAACTTCATCGCAGCCGGCGTCACCGCCATCATCGTCAACCCTGTTGATACCGACGCGACGGCCGCGATGTCGAAGATCGCCGCTGACGCCGGCATTCCGCTCGTCTACGTCAACCGCGAGCCTGTAAACGTCGACACCCTGCCGGAAAAGCAGGCCTTCGTCGCTTCCAACGAACAGGAATCCGGCACGCTGCAGACCCAGGAAATCTGCAAGATGCTCGGCGGCAAGGGCAAGGCCGTCGTCATGATGGGGGAGCTTTCCAACCAGGCTGCCCGCATGCGTACCAAGGACATCCATGACGTGCTCGCGACCGAAGCCTGCAAGGGCATCGAGATCGTCGAGGAGCAGACGGCCAACTGGTCGCGCACACAAGGGTCGGACCTGCTCACCAACTGGCTTTCTGCCGGCCTTGAGTTTGACGCCGTGATTTCCAACAACGACGAAATGGCGATCGGCGCGATCCAGGCGCTTAAAGCAGCTGGCCGTCCGATGGACAGCGTCGTCATCGGCGGCATCGACGCGACACAGGATGCGCTTGCAGCCCTGGCCGCAGGTGACCTCGACGTGACAGTGTTCCAGAACGCCGCCGGCCAGGGCAAGGGCTCTGTCGATGCAGCCCTCAAGCTCGCCAAGGGCGAGCCGGTCGAGAAGAAGGTCTACATCCCCTTCGAACTTGTCACGAAGGAAAACATGGCCAGCTATCAGGCGAAGAACTGATGCTTGCATTGGGAGCGCGGGGTATCTCGCGCTCCCAACCAAAACAGTCCCGCGGCAGGTGCGCTGATCCTGTAGATTGGCGCCTGCGAGGAGAATGGCTGGTTGACCCACCAGCTGCGAGGACTTTTCCGCGAAAGCCGGAATTGACGGGGAGGCAATGACAATGACGCTCAGTCCGACAACGATGGCCGCCGTGCGCGCCAGCGGCGCTGTACCCAACGCCGAATACCTTCTCAACGTTGAAGGCATTCGCAAGGAATTTCCGGGCGTCGTCGCGCTCGACGACGTGTCTTTCCGCCTGAGGCGCGGCACCGTCCATGCGCTGATGGGTGAGAATGGCGCCGGCAAATCGACGTTGATGAAGATCCTGGCCGGGATCTATACGCCCGATAAGGGTGAGGTGCGATTGAAGGGCGCCGACATCAGGCTGAAGTCGCCGCTCGACGCGCTCGAAAACGGCATCGCCATGATCCATCAGGAACTGAACCTGATGCCGTTCATGACAGTCGCCGAAAACATCTGGATTCGGCGCGAACCGAAGAACCGCTTCGGCTTTGTCGATCATGGCGAGATGCGCCGCATTACCGCCCGGCTGTTCGATCGTCTGAAGATCAAGCTCGACCCTGAAATCGAGGTCCGCCACCTCTCGGTTGCCAACCGCCAGATGGTCGAAATTGCCAAGGCGGTCTCTTACGAATCCGACGTGCTGATCATGGATGAGCCGACATCGGCCTTGACGGAGCGCGAGGTCGCGCACCTGTTCGAGATCATCCGCGATCTGCGTTCGCAGGGCATCGGCATCGTCTACATCACCCACAAGATGAACGAGCTCTTTGAGATTGCCGACGAGTTCTCGGTCTTCCGTGACGGCAAATATATCGGCACGCATGCTTCAAGCGACGTCACCCGCGATGACATTATTCGCATGATGGTCGGTCGCGAAATCACCCAGATGTTCCCGAAAGAAGAGGTGCCGATCGGCGACGTCATACTTTCGGTCAACAATCTGACGCTTGACGGCGTGTTCCACGACGTCTCTTTCGACGTGCGTGCCGGCGAAATCCTGGGGATCGCCGGACTGGTCGGCTCCGGCCGCTCGAATGTCGCCGAGACTCTCTTTGGCGTCACCCCGGCAAGCTCCGGCACGATCGCCATCGACGGCAAGACCGTTTCGATCGATAGCCCCAACACCGCCATCCGCAACCGCATGGCGTTCCTGACGGAAGACCGCAAGGACACTGGCTGCCTGCTAATCCTCGACGTGCTTGAAAACATGCAGATCGCCGTTCTCCAGGACCGCTTCGTCAAGGCCGGCTTTGTCTCGGAAAAGGACATCACCGCAGCTTGCGAGGAGATGAGCCGCAAGCTTCGGGTCAAGACGCCCAATCTGCAGGAGCGGATCGAGAACCTGTCCGGCGGCAATCAGCAGAAGGTGCTGATCGGCCGTTGGCTGCTCACCAACCCGCGCATCCTGATCCTCGACGAGCCGACGCGCGGCATCGACGTCGGGGCCAAGGCAGAGATCCATCGCCTCGTCACCGAACTCGCCCGCAACGGCGTTGCCGTCATCATGATTTCTTCGGAAATGCCGGAGGTGCTGGGCATGAGCGATCGCATCATGGTCATGCATGAAGGTCGCGTCACCGGCATCCTTCACCGAGCCGAAGCAACCCAGATCAAGGTCATGGAACTCGCGGCCAGCTGAGCGCGAACCGAACGGACCACAGGGAGGAACGAACAATGGAAACCAATGTCGCAGCACAAGGCACCGGCTCGGCCCTTCCGGGTGCGAAGCGTCGGATGCCGCCCGAATTCAGCATCTTCCTGGTGCTGATCGGCATCGCGCTTGTCTACGAAATCCTTGGCTGGATCTTCGTCGGACAGAGCTTCCTCATGAACCCGCAGCGCCTGACGATCATGATCCTGCAGGTTGCCGTTATCGGCATCATCGCCGTCGGCGTGACCCAGGTGATCATCACCGGCGGCATTGATCTGTCCTCAGGCTCCGTTGTCGGCATGACCGCGATGTTCTCGGCAAGCGTGGCGCAGGCCTCCACCTGGCCGCGCGCGCTCTATCCATCCTTGACAGACCTGCCGGCCATCGTGCCGATCGGGCTCGGCATCGGCGTCGGCCTGCTTGCCGGTGTCATCAACGGTCAGTTGATCGCCAGAACGAAGATCCCGCCCTTCATCGCCACGCTCGGCATGATGGTTTCGGCACGCGGCATCTCCAAGTGGTACACGAAGGGTCAGCCGGTTTCGGGCCTTACCGAACAGTTCAATTTCATCGGCACCGGCATCTGGCCCGTCATCGTCTTCCTGGTCGTTGCGATCATCTTCCACATTGCCCTTCGTTACACCCGCTACGGCAAGTTCACCTATGCGATCGGCGCCAATGTTCAGGCAGCCCGCGTCTCGGGCATCAATGTCGAGGCGCATCTGATCAAGGTTTACGCCATTGCCGGCATGCTCGCAGGCCTTGCCGGCGTGGTCACCGCCGCCCGCGCTCAGACAGCGCAGGCCGGCATGGGCGTCATGTACGAACTCGACGCGATCGCCGCGACTGTCATCGGTGGCACGTCGCTGACCGGTGGCGTCGGACGCATCACCGGCACCGTGATCGGCACCATCATCCTCGGCGTCATGACCTCCGGCTTCACTTTCCTCAGGGTCGACGCTTACTATCAGGAAATCGTCAAGGGCCTGATCATCGTCGCCGCTGTCGTCATCGACGTCTATCGCCAGAAAAACCGTAAGAAAGCCTGATCCTCCAAAGAAGACCTGTTCTCCCAGTGAGCCAACTGGCCGGGATGATGAAAATCATCCCGGCTTCTTTTGCGCGCTTCCTGCCCGGCAACGCGACTGTAGCTCGCACGACGCACGAGGGCCTAAGCGAGGGTGTCGCGGCGAAGACTGGGGTGTAGCCGACTGAAACGCAACTTGCCGCGAACGTATTGCTCGCAAACGATGCCATTCAACTTGCCCAGCCATCGACGTGGATGCGTCGCTTGAGCAAGCCGCTTTTTTTGGGGGCAAGCGCCGGTACCTGTCAGAGCGAACCCGAAGGTGGTGGCTATGCAAAATCGACATGTTGTGGGCAAGTACTGATCCTGATGCGCGCTCCGTGTCCTCGCGCGAAGGCGGCCGCTAGGCCGCCTCCTGCCTTTCGGGTGAGTTAAGGGTCAGCAGATAGTCACTGGCCTCGGACGCCTTGCTGGCGGCGGTGATGAATGCCTTGCGGTCGCCCTTCAGGATCTTGATCCAGTTGTGAAGGTACTTGGCGTGGTCGGCGCGAGGCTCGGCCGAAACGCCCAGGCGGGCGCACAGGAACGCCGCGCCCAGTTCGGCAACCAGTTCTTCGGCGGCATAGGTATCATCGCCGAAGCGCTTGCCAAAATCGCGCTTGAGGCGCGGTGCACTCCAGTGGGTCAGTTCGTGCAGGGCGACACCGTAGTATGCCTCGGTGGCGCTGCTGGTGGACGTACCGGTGAACAGGTGTTGCGGGGGCAGCACGATTTCGTCGGTGCTGGGCCGGTAGAAGGCAAGCGCGCCTTCATGGCGGATCTTCGCGCCACTGGCGGTGATGAGGGCATCGGCCTTGTCGATCGGGGACACATGGTTGTCCTCGGGCGTTTGTGCTTTCTCGGGCTGGTAGCCATTGACCTGAGCGACGTTGAACACCCAGCTCAGGCGGGCGCAGGGAATGCGGCGGTCATTGTCGTCATCGGCGCCGGCGTCGCCGACATCGTTGCCCCCGCGCTCGAGCATTTTGAACCAGATGACCGGCGTGCCCTTCTCGCCCTTGCGGACGCTAGCGCCCCTTTCGGACCACTGCTTGAAAGTCGCCCATTGATTTTGCGCGTAGCCGGCCTCCTGGGCGGCGACCCACAGCATGACGACGTTGGTGCCGCGATATTCGTGACCCGACATGGCGTTGACCGGCATGGTCGGCGACGGGCTGACCCAGGGACGCTCGCAGGGTCCGCAGTTTTCGAGGGCCTGGAGAATGGTGTCGGTGATGACTTGGTAGGTGTCGCGCTTGGTTTGCATGGTGTGGCTCCTTTCTGGACCGCCTTAGCGGCGGGAGCTTCCAGCAGCGGAGGGCCATGAGCGGCGCATGCACCCGCAGGGCCGAAACGCACGTGGAGGAGGGCTTGCCCTTGCTTGCGCCGCGGCCCGTAGCAGCCTGCTCCCCTACGCCCCATCGGTCCGGAAAGAGACGATTGCCCATGCCCGCGCGATCGCCGGGCTTGGTCGATCGACCTTGACAACCGACATTTCATGGTTGCCGACCTCTGGCCGCAAAGTGCTGGATGCTTGTCCTAGCGGTCCGGACCTCAGCGAAGAGGTAGCCGTCAGCCCTCCGTCGCATGCCGCGATCGGGTGAAAATCAGTGAATTTCATGGTATGGTCCCGCCTCACCAAAAAGGGACAGCTTCAATGTACGCACGAGTTGCGTCGCTTCCGGACTTGGACAAAATATTCGCCGCGCCCGCACAACGATGTATCGAGGAGCTCGAGTGCGCTGGATCGAGCCTAGGAGAGGCGGAGAGAAATTTCCGCACACGGCAGAGGGTCGGCGACATTCGGGCACTGATCATAAAGGACGATGATGCTACCGGACTGATCAGCTGGCAAAAAAGAGAAGTGCTCGGCAGCCTGCGAATCCGCGTCTACTTCATTGGCGTAGAAGAGTTTTTCGCACCTCAGGTTCCCTCCACAAGGTTCGGACGGAAATACATGAGTACGCTACAGTCCGAGTTAGGAAACCTGCCGATGCTGTCAATGTGTTGGGGCACCCACCCTGAGGTTGACCGCTGGTACCGTTTGATGGGGTATCGCTTGGCCGAAACATACGGCCAACAACGAAACTTCGTGCTGGAGCCCAGACAGTAAGCGCAAACAGCGACTTTCCTGCGGTTCGACTTATTGAGTTGCTTCACGTTGAGGCTGAAACCCGGGAATGAGAAAGCCAGCTGCCAAAAATCAATGCAGCCTAAGATCTCGCCTTTAAGGCGGCACCATAAATGCGAGAAGCAGCTCTCGTGCGTCAAAGCAAATGGGCGACCGCAGGCGACGGATGGCCAGGCGCATTAAAACGTTCGGCCTGACCGAAGCACTCGCATCTGGCAGTAGGTTACTTCACGCCGACGCAACCGGCTGGTCTGCAACGGCTACACTGACGACCACGCCGCGATCGAATTAGCCGCAACCGTCCAGTAAACGCCGCCGGCGATCGGAAGCTGCGGATTGGTTGCGAAGGACTGCTTCACCGTCGCGGCAAGATAGCTCGCATTGCTCTGTTGATCGACACGAACGGTGCATGTTCCGATCGCCGCCACCGACGACCTTGAAGGTATCCTGCGTGCCCAACATGAATACCGGCGCAAGCCCGGAGGTAGACGTCGCCGTACCTGCTGGGACGACGACGGCGATCTGAATGTCGTTGGCAATCGTGTAGATTGAAGCAGCGAGTCGCACGATCCGTTCGCCGTTTCTGTAGAGGTCAGCGCCTGTTTCCGAGTTTTTGTTGCTCATCAAACAACGCTTGAGCTCCTGGACGACGAAATGACACGGCGCCTTCAATGTTCGGCAGACAACTATAAGTCTGGAATAGATACGTCAAAGTTGATAGAGTGGCACTAATCAGCCGTCACTCAAAAGTTGTTGAGCTCGACAGTGATGTTGTCACTTGCGATCGATCCGCAGCCATAATTGAAGTTCGTCAATGCTCTGGCGGCGAGTGTTCTCTACGTTGGATAAGACCCCTCCGCCTTACGCAAGGCGTAGAGTTCGCATCAAAGAACCCAGATCCCCCAGATCCCAAAGAGCGGATCTGTAGGCGTCAGAATGGTGAACAAAAGGCGACCACTACATGAGCTACAGATCCATACTTGTAAATCTTGATATAGACGGCCCGGTCGCTCCAATCGTCGAACTTGCCACAGAGTTGGCCGCTCGCTCGAGTGCGAAGCTGATTGGGTTTTGCGCCGCAGACGTGCCATTGCCGATGGTGGGTCCAGAAGGCGGCGACCTGTCGGCGCAGGTCTGGCAACAACTCAAGGCGGACGTAGAACGCAGATTCAAGGACCTGGAGTTCGATTTCAAGGGTCTGGTCCCTACCTCCCTGGAAGTGGAATGGCGCTCCTCGCTCAGCTACCCGACGCAAGCCCTGGCGCGAATAACGCGGCTGGCTGACCTTGTAGTGACAGGCGCCAAACGGGGTGCCGCCACCGGCGACAGCTATCGCGCCGTTGATCCTGGAAGTGTCGTGCTTCAGGCTGGCAGGCCCCTGCTTGTCGTTGCCACGGACGCGGAACACGTTCTGGCCAGAACTATAGTTATCGCGTGGAAAGATACCCGTGAAGCGCGGCGGGCGGTGAGCGATGCGGTCCCGCTGTTACAGTCGGCAAGCGATGTCGTCGTCGTAACGGTAGACCCTGAACCCGACGGTTGGATCAGAGACAGCGTTGCCGATGTGGTTGCGTTTCTCGCACGCCATCAGATCAAAGCCCGAAGCGAAATCATCTCTGCTCGGGACGAACGCCGAGCACTGACCGACTTCGCGGTCTCTTGCCACGCCGATCTCGTCGTTTCGGGCGCTTATGGCCACAGCCGGTTGAGAGAATGGGTGTTTGGTGGCGTGACACGTTCATTGTTGGACGCCGGCAATCTCCATCGTTTCATGTCAAGTTGATCGGTGGGACCGTTTCCGTTGCGAAACTCACTTTGGGAAAGTCGGGTGAACCGACCTTTTTCAGTTCCGGCCGCTTGCGTCCCGATCCCGACTTCCACCGATGAGATCGTCGTCAAATCAGCAGGCACGCACGGTTCAATCGATGACGACTGCACCGACACGCCTGGTTGAACAGCCGCGACTTGGCGAGAAGCTCGAAGAATTTGCGCCTTGCGAAGTCCGCCAAATCCTCGTTGGGCATTATGAGATCCGCTACGAGATTCAACAGTCGATTATCTATGTTCTGCGCGTGTGGCATACCCTGAGGCCGTTGAGCTTAAGGCCAGCCCAACTCCGCACTTGCACGATAGACGGCGCGCCGATACAGAAATTCCGACCCGGCTAGTAACCACCACTCTTGTTACATGTCCGAGTTTCGAAACATCATCAGAGCGTGGTGTTGATCGGTTTTGCCGACCGCATTCCTGGCCCCTTCATCCTCGATGCCATGTACGCCGACCTCACCTTCCTGCGGGTAGACGCCTGCTATTAGCAAATCGCCAACGGCCAGGTCGTCGTTGCCGCCGTCATCGACGTCTATCGACAGAAGAACCGCAAGAAAGCCCGACCTTCCAGAGAAGACCTGTTCTCCCAGTGAGCCAACTGGCCGGGGTGATGAAAATCATCCCGGCTTCTTTTATTCAAGCAGCTGAGCGCAAACTGCGCGCCGGACCGGGGCACCGGCAATCGCTCGTTTGGCGCTTTCCCTCGTCGACGCCCTTGATTGCCGCGGCATCGATCACGATCAGCGGCATGCGGACCAACTCGCCGTCGCGGGCGCCGCCCTCGTCACAGATCTGGCCGACGGCCAGTCCTTCCAGTTGGCGGCGCGGACCGCTTCGTCAAGGTGAACCTTCGTCACCGGCTTACAGCTGCCGGGGCCATCCCGAGCGAACAGCTGATCTGCGGACCGATAGACCTTCACGACCGGCATGTCGGGTTTGCCGACCTCGTGGCCGGGGTAGTCCTCTGTGCCAGTGCGAGCAGCGCGGACCTCGGCGACAAGGTAGCCGTCGGCGGTCCGTCGCGTTCCCGCGATCGGTGCAGAGTCGGTGAATTTCATGACGAGTGCCTCAAAAAAAAATCCACCTTACGGCGATGGCGGTTCGACACACTGTCAACGAAAGCAGCGAGATCAGACCATGGTCCGATACAAAAATTTCAGCGCTGGGCTAGGTTTTGGACCCGTACAACAGTCGTGGAGTTTTGTAGTGACAAAGGTTCTGGTTGCCGCGATGGCGCTGGTAATGGTCGGTTTCTGGGGTTCTGTAGGGCTTCTGCTTTACTCGCTGCTTGCGTCTTAGTGGGTAGCGGGATCGTCGTCCCTCCCCTATAGTTCCTCCCGGCAATGGAGGTTGCCTACGGAGGATTGCATGAGCGACACCACGTTTGGGTTTCTGTTGGCGGCCGAGTTGTCGGCCTTACTCTGGGCCGCACTTTTTATGGTGATATTCTCGGCCTCTTGATGAGCCGCTCGGGTTCATCGCTCCTGACTTGACTGTGCGGCTGCTGCGGCCGCATGCGCGTGTTCGGAGGGCTCCTGCACGCTCAGCTTGCCATATTCCTCGATCGCCGCATCGAGCCCAGGCAACGTTCCATCCTCGACGAGCGCGTTCGGACACAGCTTCGCGAGGTATAATTTCCTGACCAGGCGAAGTACCCACCAACTGGCGCCAGCGTCGGCCTTCGTTTTGAAGAGTCGGCCTTCTCCTTCTCCAGCCCCAGGGGGGGCGCCCACTCATAATAGATGTCAGCGTCACGTGAGCCGGAACCGCTGCGGATGATGCACTCTTCAAGCCACCACATTGCTCGACGCATCTTGGCTTTCTGCATGGCCTGCAGGCGATCGTAAAAGTTGCGCAGGTCGCTTTCGCCGGTGGCGTTCATGCCAGCCGGTGACTGGACGAGTAGCCGGGTCGCCGGGACGTCGACTGCGCCGCAACGATCTGCAGGAACACCATAAGGACTTCCGGAGACGTGCTAAAACTGGCCCGAACTCCTCTTCCTTGTCCAGGAACAGGTCGCCCTTGATGCCCTTGGCCGTGGCGGCGAGCATCTAGCGCTGAAGGATCTTCGCGCAGTACTCGGCATTGTCACGTTAGCACCGCTGCGAAAATCGCAGCAGCATCGTTCGTTAAGGTCGGTGCGGATTCGCCCGGCGCAATTTTGTCAGTCATTGATCCGTAGCACGGCACAGCGGTTATTGGGTGGTCGCGTCCAATTTCGAGCTATATCTAAAACGCGAGAACGACACATCCACAGGACATACCGCGCATGTCAGTCTAAGCTGGATTAGCTCGTCGGCAGTAGGAACAAATTGAGATCAATTCCCATGAAAAAAGGCCGGGGCGAAACCGCACCGACCTTCCTCATCATCGCTTACCAAACCAGTGCCAGTACATCCGTGGTCAAAAGTCTAAAGCGACGAGGCATTTGCGAGCGGCGAATCATTCAGCGCTCATAGCAATGCCAACGACGAGGTAAGGCCAATGTGTTCGAATCAAGTCGGTAACCATTTCGAGGCGTCGCGGATCGCGGAACGGTCGAAATACGACACCTGCCGTATGTCGCCGTCTCAGCAATAGTCCTAGGCAAAAGCTTCCCGCATTCCTTGGCGGGAGGTTCGAACCTAGGAGACTACCAATGAAAATCACTATCGCCGCCCTGGCGTCTCTCGCTTTTGCGACTTCCGCCATTGCTGCTGTGCCGTCGATGCCAGCCGAAAAGCAGTCCACCGTCAAAACAGCCGGTCAGATTGAATTGGCCTTCGGGTCTTCGCGCGGCCTTGCCACATCAACCAAGCATGGCAAGAAGAGCTCGACCAAGGACGGCGCGCCGATTGGTGGAAAGACAACGTTCGCCAAATAATGAAACTAGAAAGGGCGGCTTCGGCCGCCTGATTTTTGGATGCATTTCTTCGACGAGCCGTATGTAAGCCTTCTGCGAACGTCGGCAGGCGTGACATCGAAGCCAGGCGCACGCTCACCGCTCCAGTTTATGCCAACGCTGACAGCATCCTTTTCCAACCTTACCAACCGACGATCGCGAAAACCTCCAAGGTCTGCGGGTGTAGCATGAAGTCGCGATAGGATGGAAAGTCTCAGAAGATTTCATAGTGGGCTGCGGCGATGCTCATTGGTCTTTGTATTTATGATGCTACCGGCGCGATCAGGAGGACGGCAAGCACTGTGCTCTCGGCCTTTGATGAAAGGTGAGCGACAATGCAATTGCCAAATATGTGCATCACAATGGATCGTCCGGATTTGGTTGTCCGAGGTCGGTTGGTGCATTCGACACTTACAGCCTCTCCACTTAAGCAAATCTGTCACTATGATTAAGGTCGATTACACAGGAAGCGTTCATTGAAAACCAAGGTACTGACAGCGCATGTTCCGCTGCCGCTTGCGGAGAGGGTAGATCAGTTGGCTAGCAGGCTGGAACGTTCGCGCGGCTGGATCATCAAGCAGGCACTCACTGCCTGGGTAGATCAAGAGGATGAACGACGCCTGCTCACACTTGAAGCGCTCGCGGACGTGGACGCCGGTCAAGTTATTGATCATCAGGCCGTGCAAGCCTGGGCCGATAGTCTGGACAACGACAAGCCGCTCTCTGTTCCGCTCAGGTTAATTGGACAAGCAAGACCCTTGGTGATCTCGCGCGCCCTTTCGAATTTCTAGCTCCCGTTAATCGGCGAGCCGCCGCACGCACGGTTCAACCGTTGACGACTGCACCGACACGCCTGGGGTCCGGACCCAATAAGTGGGTTTCCTTGCGCACTGCGACGTGTTTCACTCGCCTCAGCGAGGAGGCGGTTGCATGTCTGATTTCTTTTGGTTTTCCGACGCGCAGTGGGAGCGGATAGAGCCGCTTTTGAGGCAAGCCGCGCGTGGATGACCGCCGGGTCTTGAGCGGGATCGTCCATGCGCTGCGCTGTGGTGGCCGCTGGGCGGATTGCGCAGATGTCTATGGACCGAAGAAGACACTCTACAACCGCTTCGTCCGCTGGTCCGAACGCGGCATCTGGGAAGGCATCTTCAGTGCGCTCGCAGGGGCCGATGATGCGCCGGATCGACTGTTCATCGACAGCAGTTGCATCAAGGTCCACCGCTGTGCGGGTGGAGGAAAAGGGGGGCCTTGGCTCATGGTATCGGCCGCACCAAAGGTGGACGGAACACCAAGCTCCATGCTGTCTGCGATGCCAAAGGCCGCCCTCACGTCCTGCTCCTGACGCCCGGCAACGTCCACGATTGCAAGGTGGCAAGGCTCTGTATCGAAGCTCTGCCACCCTCCGCCGAACTCGTCGCCGACAAAGGCTATGACAGCCAGGCTCTGCGCGAGTGGCTCGACGAGCGTGGTACCCAAGCCGTCATCCCGCCGCGCAAGAACCGCAAAATGAATACGACAAGGCCATCTACAAGCAGCGCAACGTCATCGAGCGCATGTTCTGTCGCCTCAAGGACTGGCGTCGCCTCGCGACCCGCTTCGACCGCAACATCAAAAACTTCATGGGGGCAATCGCACTCGCAGCCGCCGTCATCTGGTGGTTGTGAGTCCGGACCCTAGTTGAACAGCCTCGACTTGGCGAGAAGCTCGAAGAATTTGCGGCTCGCGAAGTCCGCCGAATCCTCGTTGGGCATTATGAGATCCGATACGAGATTCAACAGTGGATCATCTATGTTCTGCGCGTATGGCATACCCGCGAGGCCCGTTGAGCCAAGGCCGGCCCCACTTCGCACTTGCACGATAGACGTCGCGATGGAACGACCCGGCTCGCAATCACTCTTGTTACATATCCGCGTTTCGACGCATCATAGCGCATGGGATTGATCGGTTTTGCCGACCGCATCACCGCCCCCCATCTTCGATGTTATGAACGCCGGCTTCACTTTCCTGCGAGTCGACACCTGCTATCAGGAATCGCCCACAGCTTGATCGTCGTTGCCGCCCGTTGTCATGGACGTCTATCGACAGAAGAACCGAAAGAAATCCTGATCCTCCGAAGAAGACCTTTTCTCCCATTAAGCCAACTGGCCGGGACGATGAAAATCATCCCGGCGTTTTATTGCCGGCACCGACGTATTTTAACCGTTCCGACCGTTTTTCGACATATGCTTGCCGCGCAGGGCTGCCACGGCGCTACCGCTCTGGCAACTGCAGCTCCGATCGACTATATCAAAGCCATCCAAAACTATCGGAGATTTATCATGTTGTCGCAGCGCAAGCTTGCGAGCCAGTTTCAGCCGCGTTTCGTTCTTCAGCTTTGGAACGCGATGCTTCGGGTCCAGACCCGCGAAACAGCTTCCCTCTTCGGCCAGCGCAGCCGCTAAAGCGCTACCCAGTCCTTGTACGTAGTTCCAGCGTATGAGCGTGTCGCGCTCGTCGAAGACGGCGACCAGTTCACCATCGACGTCCATCACCAGCTTTTGCAGCTCGGGCTTCCGAGAGAAGAGATCGCTCGACGGCCGGCCCTTTTGCAGCAGCCTATCTAGGCGCAGATACCGGCGCGGGGTGTTGGCCAAGTTTGCGGTTTGGTCCGCCCCGCAAATGAAGGTAAAGTCACTGGCTGATGCTCGAGGTCGGACGCAAATCCGGACGGAAGACTGCGTCGTACTTTTATCGCAACGACTTGAAGGTTGCCGCGACGGCCGGTGACTGCTGCGGTCTCAGGAAGGGCGTGCAGCGCCAACGTCGATTGGCGTTCGATTGGAGAAGAGGTTCAAGGCGGCGTACTGCAGCAGCATGATCGTTTTTCCATCCCGAATTGCCCCCGAGCCGACCATCGCAAGCGCCTCGTCGATACCAACTTCCAGGACGGCAATATCCTCCCCTTCGGCCTCGTTGCCACCACCTGCCGAAGCCTGGTCGCCTGGCTGGTACTCGCCAACGAAGAAGTGTAGCCGCTCCGTTACGGAGCCAGGGCTCATGAACGCGTCGAACGCCAGGCGCACATCGCGCACACGAAAGCCTGTCTCCTCTTCCGTTTCTGCGCGGATGCGTTCTTCCGGCTCGGCATTGTCGAGCAATCCGGCCGGCGCTTCGATGAGAAGGTCATCATGACCATTGACGAAGGCTGGATAGCGAAACTGTCGGGTGAGTATCACCGTGCGGCGTTTCGGATCGTAGAGAAGGATCGTCGCACCGTTTCCCCGGTCGTAGGTCTCTCGCGACTGTCGCTGCCAATTGCCGTCGGCGCGCAGGAAGGAAAAAGTCGTTTTCTTTAGGACGTACCAGTCGTCCGAGAGGATGGTGACATCCTCTAGGCGAACGCGGTGTGCAATGCTCATCTTGACCTCTTTCATTGTGGCAAGGTCAGCATAAGTCGCCGTTCCTTGTTTGACGGCAAATTTCGTGCATTTTCGTGCAATGTCAAGCAATTTCGTGCACACCGAGAATTAGGCCGCCGCAGCGCGCCTCCCTAAGCACCGCCCGTTTCGCCGAAAAACTTGAGGTCGGGCGCTCCCAACCGCTTTGAACTCCTTTGTTCGTGGGGGGGATTATGGCGCAACGGCCAGCTAGATTCGCAGCCTCGGAGGAGCTCTCGAATGATGTGCAGATGTAGCTCCTGGGATGGATACGTTCCGTTTGCCAGATCGAGTGCCGAACTATGGATCGGTGGCCTACAACGGGGGAACAACTCTGTTTGCGCGCGCCGGATGGAGACTGAGCGGCCCGCCCTGTTCAGCCGGCCGGAAAGAGGATGGCAACCCTAAGCCCGCGCCCACCTGCCCCATCGGTCAGGCTTGTTCGCGCACCGTAGAGGGCAGCAATTTCCTCGACGATCGGCAGACCGAGCCCCGTTCCAGGCGCTTCGCTCGCGCCGCGCTGAAACCGCCTGAGCACGCTCTCGCGCAGTTCCGGCCTGATTCCGGGTCCGCTGTCTTCGACCTCCAGGGATACGAAACCTTCCTTTTCGCTCACCCGCGTCGTGACCTCCGCCCCTCGCCCGGCATAGAGCAGCGCGTTGCCGATCAGGTTCTTCAGCATCTCGCCGACCAGCAAAGGCTCTGCACGAACGAAGGCTTCGCCCTCGCCGTCGAAACCCAGATCGATGCCGGCGTCACCGGCGGCTGGCACATGTTCGGCGGTGATGCCGCGCGCCAGCTCGACAAGGTCGATCCGCTCCAGCTTGCGCGTCTCGTCCTTTCCGGCAGCGTCGATCTTCGCCATCAGCAGCAACTGCGCCAGAATGCGCTCGGCGTTCGCAACGGCCTCGTCGGCCTTTTTCACCGCCTTCTTGGTGTCCTCGATCGAGCCTGCGCGCAGTGCCAAGGCCAGTTGCGTTCGGATGATTGCGAGCGGCGTGCGCAGCTGATGGCTGGCGTTGCCGGTAAAATTGCGCAGCGCGTCGAGCGCCGACTGAAGACGTCCCATGAACGAATTGACCGTGTCGACAAGCCCCTGGACTTCGTTTGGTACGCGCTCGCCGATCGGATGCAGATCGTCGGGACTGCGCTCGGCGATCGCATCGCCTAAGCGATAGAGCGGTCTGAGTGAGAAGGTGACGGCAATCCAAACGATGACCGCGGCACCGGCGATCATCAGGCCGAGGCGCAAGGCGGAACGAACGAGAATCGTCTGCGCCAGCTGTCGGCGCGCGATGGTCGTTTCGGCAACCGTCACGACGAAGGGAACCGAGTTGATGCCCGTCGAAGCCGACCGGCGCAGTGCCGCGATCCGGATGGGCTCGCCGCGGAACGAGGAGTCGGCAAAGGTCGTGGAGCTACCGGGAACTTCGTCCAGAGACGGCAGGGTCTGGTAGCCGGTGATGAATTGTCCGGGCGGTCCATCGACACGGTAGAAGACACGATCCTGCGCCGCCGAGGTCAACATCTCGAGCGCCACATAGGGGATGTCCACCTCGAGCGAACCATCCTCCGCCACAACCACGCGCTCGGCGATGGCGAGCGCCGAACCGGCAAGAACGCGGTCCGACACGACATTGGCTGTCGTCACCGCCTCGCGGTAGGTGTCGGTCAGCGCCGCGACGCCGATGACGGCGGTTGAGATCAACAGCCAGCCAAGCAGCCTGCGGCGAAGGGAATAGACCGCCGCCCTCATTCCGACCCGGCCGCTTTGTCGAGATAGTAGCCGATACCGCGCGCCGTTCTGACCGTTAGGCCGTGTGGCGCAAGCCGCTTCCTGAGGCGGCTGACATATTGTTCGATCGCATTCGGGCTCAGATCGTCGTCAAAGCCGGTCAGCGATTGCATGATCGCCTCCTTGGCGACGACCTTGCCGGCGCGCATGAACAGGAGTTCGAGCAGCCCCAGCTCTCGGGCCGGGATTTCGATCGGCACGCCACCGGACGAAAAGCTACGTGCATTGAGGTCGAGCGACACATTGCCGTAGCTGACCGTTGACGCGCGCAATCCCGCCTGCCGGCGAAGCAGCACGCGTACGCGCGCTTCAAACTCGCCGATATCGAACGGCTTGATCATGTAATCGTCGGCGCCGAGATCGAGCCCCTTCACCCGCTCCTCCGGCGTGCCCCGCGCCGTCAGGATCAATACCGCCGCACTGTTCTGTCGGGCACGCATCGCCCTGAGCACATCGAGCCCGTCCATCTCCGGCAGGTTCAGGTCGAGGATCACCAGATCGAACGTCTCGGCGGCGGCAACCGCGTGGGCCGACGCGCCGTCGCTGACGACATCGACGGCATAGCCGCTACCACGCAGGATGGCCGACAGACCCTCGGCGAGGACCTGATTGTCTTCAACAAGCAATATGCGCAATTGTCTTCACTCCCCTCTCCACTCTATCCGCCGTTGCCTTGCTTGTGAACGGTGGCGCGCTGAGGCATTGTGAATTTATGCGGTACTTGATTTCTTTTCTCTTTTTGGTTCTTTGCCCCCGGCTCCTTCTGGCCGCACCGGTCATTTTCCCGGCGCTTTCGGGCGCCTCGGACGCCAGGACGCTGGTCGTCTACTCCTCGCTCGACGAGCCGCTCGCCAAACCCATGATCCTCGGCTTTCAAAAAGCCAATCCGGATGTCGCAGTGCGCTATGAGGACATGCTGACGGGGGAGATCTACGACCGGATCGTCAAGGAAACCGACGCGGGGCTGAAGACCGCGGACTTCGCCTTCTCGTCTGCGATGGACCTGCAAGTCAAACTGAGCAATGACGGCTATGCCCAGCGCAGCTACCTGCCGATGAGCGGCCGCTGGCCGACCTGGGCCAATTGGCGCAATACCGCCTATGCGCTAACGTTCGAACCGGCTGTCTTCGTCTATCATAAGCCGAGCTTTACCAAGGAAGCGCCGCCTTCGACCCGCGCCGAATTCGTCGCCTATCTCAAGCGCCAGGGCGCCGATGTCTTCGGCCGGATCGGCACCTATGACATCGAGCGCTCCGGCGTCGGCTTTCTCTTCATGTCGCGCGACCAGGAGCAGTTCGGCGACATCTGGGATGTCATCCAGGCCATGGGCGCCGCCGGCGTCAAACTCTATTCCACCAGCCAGGCCATTCTGGAGCGGGTCGCCGACGGGCGGTTCGTGCTCGGCTACAACATCCTCGGCTCCTACGCCGCCGATTGGGCAGCCCGACACCCGGATGTCGGCATCGTCCTGCCCAAGGACTATACCGTAGTGATGTCGCGGATCGGCCTCGTGCCACAAGCATCCGCCTCGCCTGACCTCGGCCGCCGCTATCTGGAATTCTTCATGTCCAAGGAAGGCCAGACGATCATGGCGCGGCAATTGCAAATCCCCGCTGTCAGCCCGGATGTCGCTGGCGAAAACACCGCCAACACCATGCAGGAAATGCTCGGCGCCCAGTTGCGTCCGGTGCCTGTCAGTCCCGGGCTGATGGTTTATCTCGACCAGGTAAAGCGGTCCCGGCTGATTGCCCGCTGGAACGAGGTGCTGCGGCTCCACTAGTTCCAGCGTTTTGACCGGGTCGACATCTGCTGCTTTCGTTACTCGGTCCGCCCTCGGGGATCGCAGCCCCTCGGGAGAAGTTGGGTGTCTAGCAGCCAACGACAGCACCTTGGACTTTCGGCGCGGCTCACCCGAAATGACCCGTCGTCTTCAGCGTCGGAGAGAGCGCTTCTGCGTCAATTCACGGAAGCCGCAGCGCTATAAGTGATAAGCCCTACGCTATAACTCCGGCATTGCCTCGAAGGGATCGAGTGCTCGAACGCCTAACGGTCCAAAAAGACGCAGATTGCTTGTCAAAACAGTCAGGCTATGCACTTGGGCTGTGGCAGCTATTACAATATCCTCGAAACCCGACTGCTGGGGCGTCATCTAGAATCTGCCCGGCTGCAGGCGCGCATTGCAGATCGAACGGAGCAGCTTCTGCGCGTACAGATACTCTATGATTTCCCACCAATCTTTTAACCGCTGCGCCTTGGTAGTCGCACCTTCTCGTTCCGCCTTCGTGATCCCTGAATTAACCTCAGCGGCCGAAATAGCAGATAGGAACAGCTGCGAACTGGCTTTATCGAGCCATTCGACAAGCTGCTCGGAACTTTGACGTTTGGACGGGGCAAGCGCAGATATCACGTTCGTGTCGACCAGAAACATCAGAGATCAATCATCCGGCTCGGCTTGTGACCGCGCGGTGGGATATCGTCGTCATCACCTGGATAGGACGCTAGGAGCCGTCCGAAACTTGGAACGTGTTTCAGCTTTTCATACTCCTCGAACGAAAGCACCACTGCTTCCTTTCTGCCATGTCGGGTGATGATCGCAGGATTGCCGTGAACCGCCTGATCGACAACGGCAGAAAGCGTTGCCTTGGCATCTTTGAGCCGGATCTCTTTCATGTCGGCCTCCAAATAATGACCCCCGTAGTCATACTGCCGCATCGACGCTCCCGAGCAAGAGCCAAGCGACTTAGACGTCCTATGTTTGAACAGCACCATGCCACCATACAATGCCGATGAGTGCTTTCTCTCCAGATTTGAGGCCAAAGCGCGCGGCTCGGTAGCAATTTTCACTTCACAAGTGGGCGGCATGCTCGTCCAATTGCAGGCGCCCCCTTTTCTCTGGATCATAGACCTGATCGGAACGGGCCTCGCGACGGTGGCGCTGCGTCTGCCGGAAGGCCGGACGATCACGGCGCGGCAATTGCAGATCCCCGCCGTCAGCCCGGATGTCGCCGGCGAAAACACCGCCAACACCGTGCAGGAAATGCTCGGTGCCCAATTTCGGCCGGTTCCCGTCAGTCCCGGGCTGATGGTCTATCTCGACCAGGTCAAGCGTCCCGGCTGATTGCCCGCTGGAACGAGGTTCTGCGGCTCCACTAGTCCCAACGATCAACCCAGTGAAATCTATTTCGTTGGCCTCGATCAATATGGGGTCGCTCAAACGTGTCTGCGACCATGGACGGTCGTGTGTCAGCACAACCCGGTTACTCCAGACCTGGAATGTCGCCGATCCGTTCCGCGAGATAGTCCACAAGCAACCGCACCCGGGCAATGCCTGCACGCTCCGGCACGATCAGCATGCTCAAGGGCACGGCTGGCAGAAAATGGTCCGGAAGGATGCGTATCAACCGGCCATCAGCGAGCAGATCGTCGACCAACCAACGGTGCGCGGGGGCGATGCCGCGGCCGGCGACGAGCGCCTCGCGCGCCGCCAATCCATGGTCGACGCGTAGACGCCCGTGAAAGGGCACCATATGCCGTTCCCCGGCGTTCCCGTGAAGTTCCAGCATGTCGCTGCCCGCCACATTCGACATGCGAATGCCCTCGTGGTCCGATAGATCCCGGGGAACGACCGGTGTCCCTCGCTTGGCGAGATAATCCGGCGCGGCGACCAGCAGACGCTGGCTTTGGCCCAGTGCCCGCAATTTCAGCGAACTGTCGTTGAGCGGCCCCAGGCGGAGCGCGATGTCGATGCCCTCCCGCACAAGATCGATGCGCTCGTCCGTCAGGCTGAGATCAACACCGATATCCGGGTATTTTTCCTGAAAGGCAAAGATCAGTCGCGTGGCGTGCAGAACGCCGAAAGCCGCGGTGCAGGAGACCCGGATCGTGCCGGCCGAGGCACCACGGGTGCCTAGTGCCTCGTCGCCGGCCTGCTCCACGAGGCGCAGGATCTGGACGCTGTTGGCATAGTACCGGCTGCCCTCGTCGGTCACCGTCACGCGCCGGGTCGTGCGACTGATGAGAGGCACGCCCAGCGCCTCCTCCAGTTCGTGCAAATGCCGCGTGACCGTCGACTGCCCGAGCCCGAGTTCACGCGCAACGGCTGACAGGCTGCCACGCTCGGCAACGCGCACGAATGTCCGCATGCGTTCGAGCGTGATGTTGGACTTATCCATTTTTCGGCACAATCATATGCATTCCCAAGTTATAGTGAAACACTTGGGTATCGTCTACATCAGGGGTTGGTTTCTCATCACAGGAATGCTGACCGTGAAAGTTTTGCTTGTTTTCGCCCATCCAGAACCGCGTTCGCTCAACGGCGCGCTCCGCGACGTCGCCATCCGCGAACTCGAGGCTCAGGGCCACGAAGTCCGTGTATCTGACCTCTATGCTGAAAAATGGAAATCCGAGGTCGATCGGAGCGACTTCCCAGAGCTTTCAGCCGACACGCAGTTCAAGCCGAGCCGCGCCTCGAAAGCCGCCTTCACGACCGATACCCTCACGCCGGATGTGAAGGCGGAACACGAGAAGCTCTTATGGGCGGATACACTCATCCTGCAGTTTCCGCTCTGGTGGTACACAATGCCAGCCATCCTGAAAGGCTGGGTGGATCGGGTCTATGCCTACGGATTTGCCTATGGCGTCGGCGAACATAACGACACCTATTGGGGCGACCGGTTTGGCGAGGGCACGTTCAAGGGCAAGCGAGCGATGCTGATCGTCACCACCGGCGGCTGGCAGGAACACTACTCGGCCCGCGGGGTCAACGGACCGATCGATGACCTCTTGTTTCCCATCAACCACGGGATCCTTTACTACCCGGGATATGATGTGCTTCCGCCCTTCGTTGCCTACAGGGTCGATCGTATCGACCAAGCTGGCTTCGCAGATGTTGCGGAACGTCTGCGCGAGCGGATGCGGACGCTTGCCACAACCCCGCCTATTCCCTACCGGCCACAAAACGGTGGTGACTATCTGATCCCGAGCCTTCAGCTCCGTCCAGACCTCGTCAATCCGGGTGACCGCGGCTTCGCCCTCCACGTCGATCGGCAAGAAGCAGCCGAGTAGCGTTTAAGATGAAATTTGCAGAAGCGGCTCCACCAGCTCTTGCGCATCATCGCCATCCGTTTCCGGGTCTGATCGGAAAACGGATGGCGGACGGAACGCCGGCCTCAGCCTTGTGGCGCCGAACGACCACACGCCGCAGTGCATTCCGGCGATGGTGCCGGGGTCAGGACGCTGGCTGCTACTCAGGACAAGGTATTGGTGAGCTGTCTACGGCCTGGGATCGTCGCGGCTGGCGATCTCAGGCAACATCGATTTCTGTCCTGGAAAAATCATCGCCTTTGAACAGAAGCGGCACTTGCTGGGACTTCGCACAAGCATAAGCGAAACAATCGCCGAAATTCAGCCGAGCCGGATGGCCGACAAAGCGACCATAGTTGCGAGCCGCCTCAATCGCTGCGCGGTGCAGGGATCCGCTGATATTGCCCATCGATTGCTCAAGGAATTGCGCAACACTCTCCTGCGCCAGTTCGATGATATCCGGTGGCGTTGGAGCCTGGTTGCCGTTGTGTGAGATGGCAATGATACGTGCCAGGCTGATCACCGCTTCGAACACAGCAAGTGACGAATAGAAGATTGGCGTCTTTGACATCTCGATTTTGGCGAGATGATATCCGGCATCTTTCGCCAGCCAACACCGCCACGACACAGATGCGTCCAGAGACATCAGAGTTCCCACATCTCGTCGATGAAGTGCTTCATGTCAAAGTTGGGCTTGTTCGACCCCATATTCGCTCTGAACTTGTCTTGAATTTTCGCGACGCGCTCGCGTAACGGCACTTCTTCCCGGATGCGATCGAGTTCGTGTTGCAAGGCGCGACGAACGGCCTCTGTCTTGTTAGGAGCCTTGGACAGCTTCTGGAGCTCGGAAGCGAGATTGTCGACTGTATTGTCACGAATATAGAGCGCCATCGCTTTCTCCTGAATACGCAGCAAGGAATATTCAAGTAACACAAGACAGCACTCTTAGCTTGCAATGCGCCATAAAACGCAGAGAATTGGGCGTCTCGCCCCACATCGCCGTCGGGGCTCATTTCTTAGTTGGGAAATGGCCCGCGAACGTTCGCGAATCGCACCCCAACCGGAAACGGCACGAGCACCTGCCCCACGGCGAGCCCATTCCCGCCGCGAGTGGCAAGCAACAGCCTAAGATTCCGTAAACACTACGCTTCATTTTCGCAATGAGGACTTGATGTCAGCTTAATGTCAGCTTTCTATGATGGTTTAGCAGTCGTCGGCGCCCCGTGGAGGCGGGCCCGCAGATTGCGCACTGGGAGGAAGTCACCAATCCGGTCAGCGACAAGGGTCCTTTGGACACCGTCGCGTCTTCCCGTTCGCACGCAGAAACAACGTGCGCGTGGAAAATCGCGCCTCATGGAGGACTGACCTTGAAACACTTTTTCCTGGCATCCATTCTCGCCGGCGCAATGGCGCTGCCGGCCTATGCGGCTGACTACACTATCATCGCTCCGGCAAATCCGGGCGGCGGCTGGGACCAGACGGCTCGCTCGCTCCAGACCGTCCTGCAGCAGGAAGGCATCTCCGGCAACGTACAGGTTCAAAACGTACCGGGCGCCGGCGGCACCATCGGTCTCGCCCAGTTCGCAAGCCAGCAGAAGGGCAACCCGAACGCCCTGATCGTCGGCGGGTACGTCATGGTCGGCGCAATCCTGACCAACAAGTCGCCGGTCACCCTCAAGGATGTCACCCCGATCGCACGCCTCACCGGCGAATATGAAGCAATCGTCGTTCCAGCCGCTTCCGAGATCAAGACGATGGCTGACCTCGTCGAAGCCCTCAAGAAGGATCCGGGCGCCGTTTCCTGGGCTGGCGGCTCTGCCGGCGGTACCGACCACATCGCCGTTGGCCTGATTGCCAAGGCAGCCGGTGTCGACCCGACCAAGATCAACTACATCGCCTATTCCGGCGGCGGCGAAGCCCTTGCAGCCATCCTCGGCAGCCAGGTTACGGCCGGCATTTCCGGCTACGGCGAGTTCGAAGCCCAGGTCAAGGCCGGCACACTGCGCCTGATCGCAGTATCGAGCGGCGAGCGCCTCCCCGGCATCGACGCGCCGACGCTGAAGGAATCCGGCCTCGATGTCGTCGTTGAAAACTGGCGCATGGTTGCAGCCGCTCCCGGCCTCACCGACGAGCAGAAGGCAGCCGTTTCGGCCGACGTCGAAAAGCTCGCCAAGTCGGCCGGCTGGCAGGAAGTCCTGAAGACCAAGGGTTGGCAGGATAGCTACCTCGCAGGCGACGCTTTCGCCGCCCAGCTCGACAAGGACGTTTCGGCCACCGAAGCCGTCCTCAAGGACATTGGACTGGTGAAATGACCAAGGGGCTCAACCCTTCGACCACAACGCGTCGCCCGGATCGGGCGGCGCTCTTCATCGCGGCCGTGCTGGCCGCCATCGCTGGCCTCATTTTCTGGGACGTGTCGCGCCTGGCAGGCGCTGCCGGTTACTCCCAGGTCGGACCGACGACGGTCCCCTATGCGATCGCCTGCTGTCTTGCGGCCCTCGCCATCTGGACTGTCTTTGCCGCATTCCGCCACGATTTTCCCGAGCGCGAGCACCAGGAAATCTCACCGGTCATCTGGATCGTCGCCGGACTTGCAGCGCAGATGCTGCTCTTGAACGTCGCAGGCTTTTCGATCGCCACCGGCATTCTCTTTGCGCTCACCGCGCGCGGCTTTGGCAAGCGCAAACTCTGGTTCTCCCTGCCAGTTGGTATCGCGCTCTGTTTTGCCGTCTGGGTGATTTTCGCCAAGCTCCTGCAGTTGTCGCTGCCCGCAGGGCCGCTTGAACATCTGTTCTTCTAAGAGGGCCGTCGACCATGGCTACTTTTGAATTCCTGTTGCAGGGACTATGGGTTGCTGCCCAACCGATGAACCTGTTTTACGCATTGATCGGCGTCACGCTCGGAACCGCCGTCGGCGTTCTCCCCGGCATCGGCCCGGCCCTGACCGTCGCGCTTCTGCTGCCTGTCACCTACCAGCTCGATCCGGCCGGCTCGCTGATCATGTTCGCCGGTATCTACTACGGCGGCATGTATGGCGGCTCGACCACCTCGATCCTGCTCAACACACCGGGCGAAAGCGCCTCGATCGTCACCGCGCTCGAAGGCAACAAGATGGCGCGTGCCGGAAGGGGCGGACCTGCGCTTGCGACTGCCGCCATCGGCTCGTTCGTTGCCGGCCTGATCGCGACGCTCGGCCTTGCCTTCATCGCGCCCTATATCGTCAAGCTCGCCCTGGTCTTCGGTCCGCGTGAATATTTCGCGCTGATGGTGCTCGCCTTCGTGACCGTTTCATCTGCGTTCGGCGATTCCACGCTTCGCGGCCTGACGGCGCTCTTTGTCGGCCTGGCGCTTTCGGTCGTCGGCATCGACCAGTTGACCGGACAGGCGCGCCTTTCCTTCGGTGTTCCCGAGTTGCTTGACGGTATCGAGGTCACGACGCTTGCAGTGGCGATGTTCGCGATCGGCGAAACGCTGTTCATTGCCGCACAGGGCGAGAAAGGCCCGGATAAGGTCGAGGCAGTCCGTGGTTCGATCTGGATGAGCAAGGCCGACTGGGCGCGCTCGTGGAAGCCCTGGCTTCGCGGCACGGTCATTGGCTTCCCGATCGGCGCAATGCCGGCCGGTGGCGCCGAGATCGGCACCTTCCTGTCCTATGCAGCGGAAAAGCGTCTGGCGAAACATCCCGAAGAGTTCGGTAACGGCGCCATTGAAGGCGTCGCGGGTCCGGAAGCTGCCAACAATGCATCCGCTGCCGGTACGCTCGTGCCGCTCCTGACCCTCGGCCTGCCGACGACGGCGACAGCGGCGATCATGCTTGCCGGCTTCCAGCAGTATGGGCTGCAGCCCGGTCCGCTGTTGTTTGCCACCAACCCGCAGCTCGTCTGGGGTCTGATCGCCAGCCTCCTGATTGCCAACTTCATGCTGCTGGTCCTGAACCTGCCGCTGATCGGCCTTTGGGTTAAGCTGCTGACCATTCCAAAGCCGTGGCTTTACGCAGGCATCCTGCTGTTTGCGACGCTCGGCACCATCGGCGCCAACCCGTCGGTCTACGAACTGGGCATGCTGCTCGCCTTTGGTCTGCTCGGCTATGCCATGCGGGTGTTCGGCTATCCGATTGCCCCTGTCGTCGTCGGCCTGATCCTCGGGCCGCTCGCAGAGCAGCAGCTCCGCCGGGCGCTGGCAATCAGCCAGGGCGACGTCAGCGTCCTCTTCACATCGCCGATCGCCGCCGTGCTCTTGGTCATTGCCGCTGCGGCACTGATCATCCCGCTGGTCCTCAGGGCCCGCGGACGTGGCGAGGTGCTGGCACAGCTCGCCGCCAACGAAGACTAAATAGCCCTGCCGCGCCGCACCCAATCGGGTGCAGTGCAGCAATGCTTAGACCTTCGGCATAATCTTCCTCAAATCGTCTCCGATTTGGCGAATTATGCAGGAGCCTCCCAAGGCTCAATCAGCAGGCCCGGTCGATGGATAGTCGACCGGGCCTGCTTCCGTTGCATGGCTGGAGTGTCCAATTGTGCATTGCAAAAAGACCTGGCAAACCCCATCTTTTGCTCATCAGAGAGAAAACGAAAGCGAGCAAAGAGATGGCTACCACAACTTACCGCAACGGTTTCATCGGCCGCGCATTCGCAGTTCTCGGCGCCGCTAGCGCCGCTGCCGCTGCTGTCGAAGGCCACCGCCGCCCGAAGGCGAGCGACCTGCGCACGCTCGGCATCGATCCGGCCAATTTCCCGGACGCACGCCGCAGCTAACAGAGATTTCCAGCGCCCGTTGCGACGGGGCGCCTTATCCTCCCAAGGATGAAACGGCTCGACATTGAGAGATGGCGGGCCGTTATTTTTTTGCCGCTCGCTCGCAGCGCATTTCCAGGCCGAAGTGCCTGGCGGTTTTTCGTCAGGAACCATCTGCAAAATGAGAAGAGCGTTTCTGTGACTGCGCATAAGGCTGAAGCGTCCTAACGCCACGTCGCCATGCGCATCAGATCACGCATGCGCTGCCGCAGGATGCGGCCCCATGGCACCTCCGCATCGATTGCCCGGTATCCCGCCTGCGTCAGCGAAAAGCGGACGCTACCGTCGATCTCGCGTCTGGTGATGTATTGCATGTTCAAGGCGCGAAAGACGGCGGCATGAAGCTCCTGCGGCCAATCGATATCGTCGGCCGGCACCCGATGGGCGCCCGCCCGGTAAACCTCTTCCAAGACCCGCTTCAGATCGCCTGAAATCATCAACCGGTTATCCAGGGATGATGGCCGTTTGGCAATGCCAGCCCGGCGCTTTCATGCAAAAGGCCCCGGTGCGCCTGCACCGGGGCCTTTTTAAGAGCGCCTATGGTCGAGGCGTTTATGCCTCGACGCGAGCATGGCCGTGGCTGGTTTTACCGCCCAACTCTGCCTCACGCTCCCGCTTGTTGTAGCGGATGGAGGACCAGAGCGAGATACCGATCAGGGCAGCGCCGCCGAGGCCGGTGATCACTTCAGGGATGTGCACCAGCGTCTGGAAGTACATGACCACCGAGAGGATCAGGATCGCGTAAAACGCGCCATGTTCCAGGTAGCGGTACTCGCTGAGCGTACCCTTCTCCACCAGCATGATCGTCATCGAACGCACATACATCGCGCCGATGCCAAGGCCGATGGCGATGACGAAGAGGTTCTGCGTCAACGCGAAGGCGCCGATAACGCCGTCGAACGAGAAGCTCGCATCAAGCACTTCGAGGTAAAGGAAGGCACCGAAGCCGCCCTTTGCCGCTGCACTCATCGTCTGCTGCGACGCGTCGAGCAGACCGCCGACGACCTCGACGACGAGGAAGGTCAAGAGGCCGTAGATGCCCGAATAGACGAAAGTATGCGCGTCTGCCGGATCGAGCAGGGTCGAGAAACCAAGGATCAGCGCCAGCACGAAGGCAATTTCGATGCCCTTGATCGTGGCGAAACGCGCCATCTTGCTTTCGACCCAGGAGATCCAATGCACATCCTTCTCATGATCGAAGAAGTAGGTGAGGCCCACCATCATCAGGAAGGTGCCGCCGAAGGCTGCGATCGGCAGATGCGCATCATTCATGATGCGGGCATATTCTTCGGGCTTGCTTGCCGCCAAAACGATCGCATCGATCGGACCGATGCCCGCCGCGATGACGACGATGAGCAGCGGAAAGACGATACGCATGCCGAAGACGGCGATGATGATACCCCAGGTCAGGAAGCGGTGCTGCCATTCCGGGGTCATGTCCTTCAGCTTGTTGGCATTGACGATCGCGTTGTCGAAGGACAGCGAGATTTCGAGAACGGCCAACACGGTGCAGATGAAGAATACCGCGGCCATGCCGCCGATCGTGCCGGTCGACTGCCAGCCGAGCCAGGCGCCAAGCACCAGGCCGATCGCGGTGACGATGAATGCCCACTTGAAATAGCCAATGGTGCTCGTGTGCGTTTGAGGCTGCGTCATCGACGGACCTCCTTCGCGCGCACGACACCCGGTTCTGAGAAGAAATGGGGCTTGGAAACGAAAACACGCACGGCCGAAAGGGCACATGCGTTAGGCATGAGATCAGTTTTCATGGTAGCTAATCCGCCGGCTTATTTGCTGGCGGTACCGACATCACGAGAGCGCCGTAAAAACTCTCGCCAGAGGGGCCCGGCACCAGTGTTCATCCCGCGGTCCGATGTCTGGACGGCAGGATCACCCCTTAAGTAGCAGCGCCGCGCGTTTCGTCAAGAGGCAACGCCATCTCCCACAAGGTGATCTGGGTGTTCCAGGATTGAAATCATCCCAAGCAGATTAACGGGCGGTCCGGCCTGATTCATTCGTAAAACTTATCGTCCCATTCGAACAGCACGATGGATCGGCGTGCTGGAATGTGTCAAAGCCACGCGAACACGTTTGAAAGCCGCTCCCATGACCATACTGACTGCCTCCGCAACCGCGCCGAACGCCGCTCGGACGGGTGTCATCATCATGCTTCTCGGCATGTTGATGTTCTCGCTCAACGACGTCATGGGCAAATGGCTGGTGGCGACCTATTCCGTCAGCCAGTTGATGGTCATTCGCAGCATTGCAGCCCTGCTCGTGCTTTCGCCGTTCATCCTGAAACGCGGGCTGCGTTCGATGTTGAAGGTCGAGCGACCGTGGCTCCAGGCGCTGCGTTCGCTGCTTTTTGCCGTAGACGCGTCTGCCTTCTATTTCGCCGTCGCCTACATGCCGCTCGCCGACACCATGACCTACTGGTTGGCGGCGCCAATCTATGTTGCCGCGGCCTCGCCGTTCCTGCTCGGCGAGAAGGTCGGCTGGAGGCGATGGACAGCGATCCTCGTCGGCTTTGCCGGCGTCGTAATCGCGCTCGAACCGTCAAAAGACACCTTCAGTCTGCCGGCGCTGATCGCCCTTGTCGGCAGCGCCGCCTTCGCCTTCGCGCTGATGCTCGGCCGAACGCTGCGCTCGACCCCGGATACGACACTGGTCTTCTGGCAGGTGATCGGCGCGCTGGTCTTTTCCCTGGTCGGCGTTGCCGCCAACCCAGCCGGTTGGGCGCCCGTCGATGGCGAGGCGATCCTTCAGCTCGGCATGCTGGGCATCGTGGCGATGCTCGCGCACATTCTGGTCAACCGTGCGCTGAAACTCGCGGATGCGGCGACGGTGGTGCCACTGCAATACACGCTGCTGCTTTGGGCCGTCGTCTTCGGCTGGTGGTTCTTCGGCGACACGCCACGTCCGACCGTCATCATCGGCGCCGGGCTGATCGTCGCCTCGGGTCTCTTCATCTTCTTCCGCGAACAGCAGTTGAAGAAGCGGGGCCGAACCATCTAGCCATTGGGCGATCGGAACTTCTGGACGAAGGGTTCCATCCTTCTTCGTCCTCTGCTACCTCGCACGCGTCTCAAAGCTGAAGGAGGCTCACTTGGCCAAAGCAATCCACTCGATGATCCGGGTGCTCGACGAGCAGAAGTCCCTGGATTTCTACAGAGTGGCATTCGGGCTTTCCGTAGCCGAGCGGCTCGATTTCGAAACCTTCACGCTTGTTTATCTCAGCAATGAAGAGAGCGAGTTCGAGCTCGAGCTGACAATCAACAAGGATCGAACCGAGCCCTATGCGCTCGGCGATGGCTACGGTCACCTCGCTTTGTCGGTGAGCGATCTCGACAGCGAGCACAAGCGATTGACCGATGCGGGGCTTGGTCCGAACAAGATCGTCGAGTTCAATCGAGACGGCGCACTTCTGGCGCGGTTCTTCTTCATCATCGATCCGGATGGCTACAAGATCGAGGTCCTGCAGCGCCACGGCCGGTACAAGTGATCGTCCGATGGCGGTCATGATCAATCGAAACAATACCGATTATCGCGCCTATCTATTTCGCTTATAGGCGGACCGGACTTAGTGTTCTCCCGGAAGCATCAAGAATGATGCGCTAACAAGGGGAACACGGATGAAGAAACAGATTGCAGCAATGATGCTGGCTGTCATGGCGACGGCAACGGCGGCGACAGCCGCTGACAAGATCAAGATCGGCACCGAAGGCGCCTATCCGCCCTTCAACTTCGTCGATTCCGCCGGCAAGATCGGGGGCTTCGATGTCGATATCGGGCTGGCGCTTTGCGAGCGCATGAAGGCCGACTGCGAGGTTGTCGCGCAGGATTGGGACGGCATTATCCCCGGTCTACTAGCCAAGAAATACGACCTCATCATCGCGTCGATGTTCATCACCGAGGAACGCAAGAAGCAGGTCGCCTTCACCAATCCCTACTATCTTGCGGCCATGACGCATGTGGCGCCGAAGGGCGCTGGCATCACCACGTTTACCAATGAAGCCCTCAAGGGCAAGGTGATCGGCGCCCAGTCGGGCACCACGCAGGCCGATTTTATCGCCGCCACCTATCCGGACGCCGAGATCAAGCTCTATCCGACCCAGGATGAAGCCAATCTCGACATGGTCAACGGCCGCCTTGATCTGCAGGTCGGGGACATGCTGCCGCTCCTGGATTGGGTGACGAAGAACGACGACGGCAAGGCTTGCTGCGAAATCATCGGCGAACCGATCACCGACAAGAAGTTCGTCGGCGACGGCGTTGGCATAGCCGTGCGCCAGGACGACAACGACCTGCGCGAGAAGCTCAACAAGGCACTCGACGAAATCCGCGCCGACGGCACCTACAAGAAGATCAACGACAAGTACTTCACCATCGATGTCTATACGATGAAGTAGGCCAAACGTGATTTCACCGGCCGCCATAGTGGCGGTCGGGGATGCGTTGTCGCGTACAATGTGCGTGCTTGGCCACAGCAACACCCAGTCCTGAGAAATTGCAGCGCTTAAGCTCTGGGACACCAGATCGACAAGCGAAACTCGTCGTCGTCCTGTTCCGCGAATTCTACGAAGTCGCACCGTCGAAAACAAGCAAGGCTTGCGGCGTTGTCGATCTCGATGTGTGCGCGGATCTCGGCGAAGGCGAAGCCCGGCCCACGCAAATACACAAGCAGACTTCCTTTGCCGCAGCCATTGGCGCATAGTTCCGGCCGCGGCCACCGATAGCAGATATGCCATCGGACTCTTAGGCGGGCTACACCGCGATCGCTTTCGCCGAGGCGATACCGGAAAGGCCATCAGCCAAAACGCGGATCATCGCGGCCTGGTCGGGGAGATTGCAGCCGTTCAGGACCCGTTCCATGAGCGCCAGCCATTGGGAAAAATCTTCCTGGCCGAACCAATGAATGGAGAGGCAATCCCCAGGCATCGGGCCCTCCAGGCCGGCCTTCTCGAAATCGATGCACTGCACCGGTCCGGATATCAGCCACATGGCGCGACGAATGCTGACATGAGGCACGGTTTCTGCCTGCCGCATCATCATTTCGCGCAGATCTGAGTCGTTCAACAACGCCGACAGCAGCAAAAGCCACGCGATCTCGCAGGGATCCAGCCGACCCATGTTGGGACTGAGCCGGCCTTGTGCGTTCCCCCTGCGGGTAAAGAGCACGATCGCGTCCTCAAGCTGGCCCTGAAGCATCGCCAGTATGCCCAGCATGAATGGCGGCTCGGCAATGTGACCAATCCATTGGCTCGCGGCGGTGAGCGCGGCCTGCGCTTGCCCCAAATCGTCTCCGGTCAGAATCGCGTCGCGGGCATCACGTAGGATGGCAGACATCGGGTTGTCGTGAAGCGAAAAATCGGCGATCGCAGGCGTATCCGGCTTGCCCGGCACGTTCCTGAACCGTCCGAACTGTCTCGTTTGCTGCGTCATCTCACCTGGCTTGCGCGCCATGCGGCACTCGTACCAGTCGAGCAGATACGTCCATTTCTCGCGGGTGAAATTGTCCTGTATCAGCCGGTAACCGCTTTTCTTGATGCGGTTGTACGCGTCAGGCTTCGAGGATACCGCAACGATCTTGGCATAGAGTTCCTCGCCGCTGCCCAGGATGCAGTTCTCAAGATCGACGAAGCCGTATCTCTTGACGACCTCGGAGTCGGGCGCAACGAGGATCGCGCCGGCGGCCGGTATCTCCAGGTGTTTTCGCACCACATAATCCAGCCGGGTCGTATCGGCGATCGAGAAGTAACTTTGCGATATCAGCCGGGCATATTTTTCGTCGCGAACTTCAAAGGGTGCTGGCGTGCCGGACTGGTAGCCCGGATGCGTGTAGACTAGCGTTGGCAGGAAATGCTGTATCTCCTGCGTAACCTTCGCTCGCCACGGGTAAAAGGCGGGAAACAAATGGCCGCTGAAGATCGTGACCGGGATCGTCTTTTCGACAGCGTAGTCCCTGAATATCTTGCTGTCGATAAACAGCGGCAGGAGGTGGCAGGTAAAACGCTCCAGCTCCGGCGTGTGCTGCAAGTGTTCAATGCCGCAGAATATGGTCTCGACGCCATAGGTTTCCAGCATGCCGAAAAGAAGCGGTCTCATCGGATCATGGGGATCGCAATTGAGGTACAAGACCCGCGGTATTTCCGGGAACGCGGCGATGTTAGCGATATTGAGCCGTTGGGGACGGACCCAATGGACAGCGTCAAACACGACGAAATCGGGCTTCAGCTTTCGGCAGGCCTCCTCGAAGTCGAAATCCTGATCGATCGTGTCGACATGGCAATGCAGCGCAAGCGCATCCACCCACTCGCTGGATATCCTGCGCAGCAATGGGCCGGCGTCCGGATTGAGAGTCGGCCTGACACACAGGACCCGCCTACGGGGCGCTTTACTGGTCATTCTCGTCCCCTCGCTCGAAGAAGCCCCTTACTGCATCGATGACTCGGTCCTGCTGGTCCGGAGTGAGGCCGGCGAACATCGGCAGCGATAGTGCCGTGCCGGCATAGTCATCGGCGACGGGGAAATTGCCTTGGGCCGATGCCATGTCGGCAAAACATGGCTGTCGATGAAGCGGGATTGGATAGTGCAGTCCAGTCTGCACGCTGTGTCCTTCGAGATAGCTTTTGAGCGCATCGCGATGCGATGTGCGAACGACATAGAGGTGGAACACGTGATCGCCGTGGACGACCTCCGGCAGCTTCAAGGGAAGCCCTGAAAGGCCTTCCGCATAGCGCAAGGCGATCTGCCGCCGCTGGTTCGTCCAATCGTCGAGATGTGCGAGCTTGTGGCCGAGCACCAGCGCCTGAATACCATCCATACGATAGTTGTAACCGATCATCTGGTGGACGTAGCGCTGTGCCTGACCGTGATCGCGCAATGCCCGCATCGCGTCGGCGCTGCGATCGTCATTCGTGACGACAAGACCACCCTCGCCGGCTGCGCCAAGGTTTTTTCCAGGATAGAAGCTGAAGCAGCCAAAGTCTCCGAGAGAGCCCAGCGGCTGCCCATCGTAGCGGGCGCCGATCGCCTGCGCGACATCCTCGATCACCAGCAGCTTGTGCCGCCGGGCGAACTCCAGGACCGCCGCCATGTCCGCGGGCTGCCCGTAGAGATGAACCGGTATGATCGCCTTCACCTTTTCGTCCAGCTTGCTTTCGGCGTCGCGAACATCGATCGTTCCAGCGCCTGCCTCCACATCGCAGAACACCGGAATGGCGCCGGCATAGATCAGACCCCAGACCGTCCCGATAAAGGTGTGGGTCGGAACCAGGACCTTGTCGCCCCGAACAATTCCCGCAGCGATCACCGCGACATGCAACGCGGCGCTGCCACTGCTGACAGCCACGGCATGGCGCACGCCGAGGTATTCGGCAATCCGCTGCTCGAAGTCCTTGGCCCAAGGGCCAAGGCAAAAGGCGCTTGCTTCGAACAGGCGCTCCATATCAGGCAATACGCTGCTGCGTATCTGGTTCCACTGTATCGACAGGTCCACGAAGGGCACTGTGGAATGGGCGTTCATCTAAGTCTCTTTCCCTGCATTCGAACTCCTTGCCCACGCACGACGATTGGGAAAGCGAACGTTGCTGATCAATGTTTCGGCTAAAGGTATAGGGTCAAACGGATCTCATTCCGCCGCGACGACGCTGGCTTGTTGAGCGGCTAGCCCGTTGCGAACACGCAGCAGGCTGAAGTCCAGTTTCGCCTGCGCCTGCTCAAGGGTGCGCACGACCCGTAGCCCCAGGCGACCATCCGTCTTGCATCGCTCCTGCCCCAGCATGACCCGGCGGAAATGCTCGAGCACATCCACCAGCGGTTCCGAACCCGCAAGGCGTGGAGAATGGACCGAGCCGATGCGGTAGCTCGGCAGGATCATGTGGCGCTCCTGCTCTGATTGGAAGGTGATGCCCGAATCATAGACCTTGAGCGGCTCTTCACGATTGAGATCGTCCCAGACTGCCATTTGGGCGCTGCCTCCGACGGCGATGCGTCGCACCTTGACCGGAGACATCCAGCTCAGGTTGAGATGCGCAACCATCGATCCTGGGTAATGGAACGTCAGGTAGGCGATATCAGGAGAGGTGGGATTGACGTGGCAGTACCCGCTTGCCTCGATCTCGACCGGCTCGTGCTGGAAGAGGTAATCGATGATCGAGAGATCGTGCGGGGCCAGATCCCACAGGACGTTCACGTCGGGCTGAAACAGGCCGAGATTGACGCGTTGCGAATCGAAATAGGAGATGCGCCCAAGCGCCTCGGAGTGCACGAGCTCGGCGAGCTTCATGACGGCCGGATGAAAGAGGAACGTGTGATCCACCATCAGCGTCAGGCCGCGAGCAGCAGCCCGGAAAACGAGATCGGCGGCTTCGTCGCTCGAGCTGCACATCGGCTTCTCGACCATGACATGCTTGCCGGCATCCAGGGCAGCGCGCGCGAGATCGTAGTGCGACGCGACCGGCGTCGCGATCACAACAGCATCAATGTCACTGTCGGCCATCACCGGTGCCGCGTCGGGGTAGACTTTGACGTTAGGGTGAGATGCCGCCAGTCTTTCCTGCAGGCCGGGCGCAGGATCAACGACAGCGGCCAATTGAAGGCCGGGATTGTTGGAAATCACCCGGAACAGGTTTCGGCCCCAATACCCCATTCCAAACAATGCGACCTTGATCATATCCCCATCCATCAAGAAAACTACTCGGCCCAAACTGGACAACAAAGCTTGTCCCGGCCTGAACGCGGCTAATTTCCCAATAGATGATCGCTGACCGAATACTCAGCGACGGAAAGCCTGGCAAAAGATTGCCCAAATACAACACGAGTGCGGTCGACCTCGAAAAGCAATCGTCGTTGCTGCACCATGACAATGAATTGACTAGCAATATTCCGGATTGGAAACATTTCGGACAACGTGACGAGGTTGACGAGCCGGCTGAGAATCGCCGTTCGCTTCTCGTCGGATTTCACCACCCACCGACCGATGCCGCGAACCAAGCGCCGAGGTCAGCGGAAACTCTATAGCGGCGAAACTACGCATGGTTCATCACATCACGTCCTACGACGCCAGCGCCAAACAAGCGTGGGATGATTTCGTGCCCACGACGCAGGCCGGCACGATCATGCACAGCCGCCGGTTTCTCGAATACCATGGCAAGCGCTTCGAAGACGAAAGCCTGTGCGTCTGGAGCGACCCCGGCGTTAGGCTGAAGGCGGCCATTGCGCTGGCGCGCGCACCAAACTCCACGGACGTCGTGGCCTCTCATCCGGGAAGCACTTTCGGCGGCATGATTGCCAACGTGATCGACCCCTCGGAGCGAGCCAGCATCCTTTCGGCGGTCGCCGGGACGCTGCTTGAGCGAGGATATCGCAAGCTCGTCTACAAGACTGTGCCCGCGATCTTCGGACAACAATTCGATGAAAGTGATCTAAGGCTGCTTCTGAGAACAGGAACGGTGCGCCGTGCCGATCTCTGGAGTTTCATCCGGATCGACAGAGCTTATGCCTTTTCAGCCAAGAGGCGCGCCTCCATCAAAGCCGCCGAACGCAAAGGCGTGCAGCTACGGCAAGCCCAACAAGAGGCAGATTGGGTGGCCTTCCACACGCTGCTGTGCAGCAACCTGCAGGAGCGGCATTCGACTGTGCCGGTGCACAACCTCGCCGAGATGCTCGATCTGCGCCGTCGCCTCGAAGGCGAAAACCAGCTATGGCTCGCATACGGGTCGGACGGCGAGATTCTTGCCGGGACATGGTGCTTTGCCTACAACGCCGAAACGCTCCACACCCAATACATCGCCTCCAATCCTCGCGGGCGAGAACTTGGCGCCGTGGATTACCTGCTGGCCGGCGTAATCGACGCGACAGCGGCCAGCAGCTTCAAGGTGATGTCGTTCGGCATCAACACCCTATCCGATGGATACGCGATCAACACCAATCTGCTGAAGCAGAAACTGCGTTTCGGCTCTGGCGTCGCGGTGCACTGGCATTTCGACGTCGATCTGGAGCAACTGGCGAATGGGGATGCGGGTTTTGCATAAGGACAATGTGGCTCAGGATCTGGAAGGTTTGACATGACGGAACTCGTTGTCATCGGAGCCGGCGTCGCAGGGCTCGTATGCGCGGCGCTTGCGAGGGCGCAAGGCGCTTCGGTAACCGTGGTCGAGGCCGGCGCTTTGGCAGGAGGCCTGTGGAAGTCGACCGCCGTCGACCTCGGCGGGCAGTCGTATAGGCTTGATGCCGGTCTGCGGCTCCCGGTTCTTTCGGGAACGAAGTCGATCGACGATGCGATCTTTCACCGCCCCGACTTCCAGTTTTCCTGGGTCTACTATGACGGCTGGCCACGCGAGAGCGCCATCACTGCGGACAGCTTCAATTCGGAAAGCTCCTGTCTCGACACAACCGTCCTGGGGACGCAGCTAAACGTTGCGCTCGACGAAATGCGTGCAACGAGACCGGTCGAAAATGCCGACAATGCCGAGGACTACAGCCTGAACTGGTTCGGGCCGACGTTGACGAACGGCCTCGTTCGCGACGCCGTGCTCGGGCTCTTTGAGACGGAACTGTCTGAGCTGGCGCCGAATGCCGTAACGTGGTTCCTGCCGCGCCGCATGATCGCCGGGGACCATCAGGCAACTTCGAGACTGCTGGACGACGAGGCTCTCGCCGGGCGCATCGCGCATGCACGCTACAGCGACTTGCCCAAAAACGCTGCGCGGCAGTTCCTGCGGCCGCAGAGTGGCGGCATTTCGACCTGGATCAATGCCCTGCAGCAGAGCCTCGCCGCAGACGGCGTGACGTTCCTCTTCAACGACGCAGTGCAGGAGATTCATCGTGCGCCAGTCACGCAGCGTCTGGAGCGCATAGTGCTGCGGTCTGGCGAGGTCATCCGCCCGGCAGGCGTGATCAGCACGATCGCGCCCGCGCTCGTCGCTCGCGCCATGGCCGTGTCCCCCGGCGCCCTGCCGCGGTTCCGCCATTTGCAGATCTCCCACGCACTCGTGGACCGGCCTGTTACCCATCAGGCCGAGTATGCGCTGAACTTCAACCGTCACCCGGCCTTCTTCCGCGCCATCTTCCACGACAACATCGGTGATATCCCGGCCGCCGGCCACATCATCACCTTCGAGCATCTCGTTGACGAACTCTTGCCGGCGGACCTTGCAGGTGCAGCGCTGAATGAATGCAGGCGATGCGGCATCATTGATGCCGGGGCCACCGTTCTCGGCAGTCACAGCGATCTCTATCGCAACATCATTCCTGTTCCCACCTCGGACTACGGCAGAGCAACCGCGCAGTTGAAGCAGGATACGCTCGACCGCGTTCCCAATCTGCGCTTTGTCGGGCGCTCGGCGGGCACGCCATTCCTCGATGGAATCATCCAGGAGGCCTCATTGGCAATCAAAACAACGATCGGAGCCGAAAGTTATGCCTGACGCCATTGCCACAGCGTCCAAATTGATTGGCGCCGAGGAGTATGCCCAGAAGTATCTCATCGACATGGCGTTCGAGCGGCATCTCATAACCGCCCGTCAGGACAACTGCCTGGAGTTCCTCGGGCAACTTGCCCCAACGTCTGTCGTAGAGGTGGGCTGCGGTCCCGATCTGCTGATAAACCGCTTCGATCTCGCCGGTTCGTCCATCCGAAGCTGGTTAGTGATAGAACCCTCGTTCTATGCCGACCTGATCGAGGAAAAACGGACGTCCATCGACAAGCTTGAGCTTGAACGCGGTTATCTCGAAGAGAGGGTCGAAGCGGCAAGGACAAGAATGCCGGAAGGATTTGACGCCGTTCTGCTATCGGGCCTGCTGCACGAGACAACCAATCCTCAGACCATGCTGTCGGCCGCCAACGCGCTTCTGAGGCGCGGCGGCTCGCTTCTGGTCAGCGTGCCGAATGCCATGTCTTTTCATCGCCTGCTCGGCGTCGAAATGGGCCTGATGCAATCGCCAACACAACTCTCCGAACGAAACATCGAACTCGGGCAACCTAATGTCTTCCATCGGGAGACGCTGGAGAAAATGGTAATTGATGCAGGCTTCGGCGAACTCGCGTTCTCCGGATACATGTTCAAGCCGTTCTCCAACGGCCAGATGCGCGAGGTGCTCGACATCGTCGGCAACAACACGGTCGAAGGACTGATCCGGCTAGGCAAACGTTTCCCGGAGAACGCTGCAGAGATCGCGATCTTCGCCCGCAAGCTTTAGCAATACGTTGGCAGTAAGCAGACAACGTGCGGTCACCGCACGAGGTCGCCGATGCCAACCGATTTGGCGGGCAGGTACTGATAGATCCGACGACCACGGGACCGGTGTAGATCGTCTCCAACCTGGCATAGGCTTGGAGAACCTTTCGACCTGGATTGCCCTTGTCGAGCGCGTACTGGCTGCCAATGGCAGGGCAGATCGCATTCGCTACGGTGCTGTTCTTGACGGCCGGTCCAAGATCATGCTCGGACAAGCTAAATTGAGGCGAAGGGCGGCCATTGATATCAACGGGCTCATCGCGACCACGGCCTCGCTGGCCTCCGCTTGTCTTTCGATCCTTGACGAACACTTTGCGTTCGACAACCTCGACGCGCTGGGCGAAGGCGCGCAGGTTCGGGCTGAAGACGAGATAGGCTCGACAAGCATACCGCGGCTAATCCACTGCTGGTCGCTGCGTCGGAACCGACGCCCAGCATCGTTGAACCGCTGTCTCTCGCCGCCACAAGGCGCGCGATCTCGAAAACGCGTCCGGACGATCAGGGCTTCGCGATCATCCGGTACAAGGGCGTTGTCCCTCTCAAAATCGCTCCGACTTCCATTGAACGGGGAATTCGCGTCCGAAGTCAGTTGTTCGCTCTTGGAGAAACTCAAGGCCATTTGTCCAAGGCAACCGAGAACGGGTGCTCGTTGTCGAGAATGAATCAATTGCGTTCGGCCTGGAGGAACAGTCCGAAAAAACATCAGCCGACAACCGCAGAATTGAAGCGGTGGGATGAAAAACCGTTGCCATAGGTACGTTCGAGAAGCCTCCGGACCCAACTATCCGGCGCGGCGTCGGCGAAGACGCGCCGCCAATGCACCGCGCATGTCTCCGGTCTAACCAGATGTGTGAAATGGCCCAGCTTCAAGCGGAAAGGTTGGCTGCACGGCAAAGGCGCGGGGACTGTCGATCCAGGCTGGATCATAGGCAAAAGTCGAGAACTGCCGCGGCCCGGCCTGCGTGAAACCCAGCTGACCAACGGGTGTCAGGCTCTCGCCGAGAACGACATGGGCGTTGGCGTCGGGCTTCAGAATGACGCGCCGTCCGGATCGACGGCATCCGGATCATCCAGTGCCGTTTTACCCTTGGCCTTCTGCCTGCGCAGTGTGGTCGCAATAGACCGTCCGCGACGCGGCTGGCGTTCGGCGGTCAACGCTAGACCCAGATCATCCTTGCGGATGTCGATCAGGTCGGCCAGCCGGTCGACAAGACCAAGCACAACCAGGATATCGGCGAGCGTGCCGATTCCGACACCGGGATCCCCCTTCTCGAGGCGCGAGACGGTGCTCGGTGACGTGCCCGCACGCACCGCCAGATCGGCCACGGCGATGCCGCGCCACAAACGAGCGCCGCGCACGTCGTGTCCAAGTCTTTCTAGGGCGGACTTTGATTTCGGCGATCCCATAGCAATGATCCAGATACGATGATAAAATAGCCGTATCACGTCATATATGACTAATTGTGGAATTCAACAAGGGTGCCATAGAGCAGTGGCTCGATTTGGCGGCCGACTAGGCGACGTGCCTGAGCGCTTCCTTCCCGGTCGATGCGTCCCTGCCTGGGACCAGTCAGGGCTAAATAAGACCCGACGCCGGTCCGGCTCCAATAAGCAGCATCGCCACGGATAATCTGCACGGTGCGCAATGTGATCTTTTGCAGGACACGCTTGCCCACGAACGATCCGATGAACGCCCAAACCGTGCCCACTGCAACCGGCGCAAGCAGTTGCTACGACTGAATAAGCTGCTCGGATAGGACGCCCGTGGCGACGAACGCCTCCTTCGTCAGGCCGGTTTTCAGCAGAAAGGCGGAACGTAGTGCCCCATGCTTGCCGGAGAGACCGGTACTCCGACAGCACGCCTCCAAGTGGCAGCCAGTGCAACAGGAAAGCCAGTGTCTGGAAACGCGGTCACAGTTCCTGAATGGCGAATACGACGATCAGCACTCCGATGACGGCCTTGACGACAGTGATTTCATAGGTCCATCCGCCGAGCGTGTAGCTCGCAAGAGCCGGCATCTTGTCGAACCCAGGTGAGCAAGCTTGCTCCGACAATGACAGCGACGGCCGCCGGAATACCGAACCGCGCCACGACCGGCACTCGCGTCAACGGCGCGGCCTTACAGCTGAATCCATCCCGCACGCGGCTTCCAAAGCCAATTGCCATCACGGGCCCAAGTGAGGGGCAGCAGAAAGCGTCCGAGGTCCCCCACTACCGTGGCCAAGCCTGGCGGCGCGACCGCCATACGTTCGCGACCGAGAAACGCCCGCCACTGCCGATCCCATACTTCGGCATAGGCATCGCTGAGACCCATCGGCCTCTCCTTCGGAAAGTCCGTCCCCCTTCGAGCGAAAGTCTGGCGCACGGCCTTCGCGAGGGTGGACCACTCAAGCTCGAACGTCTCGGCGATCAGCCAAAGATCGTAGAAATCCTTTAGGCGGCTATTCGCCATGCCTAGCGTCACCAGCGCCTCGAACTTCTCTGCGACCACGGTTGCGACCGGATAGGCTCGCAGGTGCGGCGCCGGAGCATCGAGCAATGATGGATATTCTATTTCGACCGGTCCGGGTGTGATGGCATCCCCGAAGCCGATGTCCACCTGAATCGGGATGCGGGCGCCTGCGATGGTGGCTGTGGTGCGGACTCGAATTCCGCCATATTCGACTTCTTCACGGATCGGCGCGGCTTCGAGCGCATCGACATCGAAAACGACGCCATCATCGTCGACCGGCTGCGTGCAAATGGCATGGAAAGTTTCGGCGATGGCCTTCGGGCTGTTCGCACCATAACCCAGCAGGTCGAGGTCACGCGTCGGCCGAAACGGGTCGGCGACCCATGTAACGAACAGCATCGCGCCCTTTAGGATGAAGCGGTCGCGATGCGCGGATAGGCTCAGCCGGTACAGGAGCCTTTCGAGCGCGTAGCGCGTCAGCAGGATCAGAAAGTCCGTGCGCTCCGCGCGGGACCGATCCAGAAGCCGGGCGCGCACTGATGCCCCGACGTTTTTCTTCGGTTCAAGCGCCATCAGCCACCGTCGCTTCGACATAGGGTCGCATGGTCGACCAGATTCTGGCCCTCTTCGCATATGTCCAGAGTTCGTCGCTTGTGGTTTTGCGCCGCCGGAGCCCCTCGCGCAGCCCCTCCATCGCAACATCGAGGCCGACTTTCGTCCTATAACGGAAGCAATCGACGATCGAACGCGCCGGATTTGTGATCGGCACGTCGACCCCCTCGATGCGATGCCGTTCGACACCCTCGGCGAGAGCGGTGCCGGTGAAGCGTACGAAACGGATAGGCGGATAGTCGATCTTGGGGCGCCAAGCCGTTCGATCGATGGCCATCCAGACCGCCGACGGCATTTGCAGCGTCAGCTGATGAAACTGCAGCGCCGAGATTAGGCAGACGATCCCTCTCGGCACAAGCGCCGATGCCTCGGCTAGGGCATGTCGTGCGTCGGCCGTAGCGTCGGGAAGCTGGTAGAGGCCGCGCGCCGGACGAACGACTTCTTCATCTCGTACCAGGCGCGCGAGCGTCTCTGAGCCAATGCCGTGCGCGGCGAAATCCTTCAGCCGCAGCATATGCCGGGCTTTCAGGAGTTCCAGTGCGCGAGCCCGTTGGGTGCCAGCCGTGTCCACTTCCGTGATGTTTCCTCTGCTGAAAATCATACCAGCAGAGGTTTTAACACATTCGCCTCTGAAAAACACCCATGCTCACCTGCTCCTTGACTTCTACCCCAAACTAGAACGAATATAGAACATTACGTGCCCGTCCCTGGAGGTCAAGAACGAACGTGCGGTCAGAGCCCGCCACTACGTCAGCCATCAAGCCCTAAGCGGCATGTCCCCTTCCCAGAACGTGGGTAAACGGCTCCAGTGGCAAACCTTCCGCTTTCGCCCGTTCGACGACTGCGTAGGTCACCCGGTTCAAGGTGGCGCGCGACATCGGAGCATCCGCGTGATGCCGCGACGGCAGCAGATATCTTGAATTCCGTTACACAGGTCTTCAGGGCGATCATAATGTCGTACCTGGCGCGACAGGCGTTATTCGCCTTGGAGCGCTTGATCCGCTCTGGGGATCGTCCAGACCGCATTCTCGAAGTCGACCTCGTCCCATACGCGTTCTGCAGCTCGCTCTTGCGAACCACCGTGAGGAGATAGAGCCGCATTCCCAAACGGATCGTGGGAAGCGTGGCGATGTGGTCGAGTTGCTTCAGCATCACTCGAATTTCGGAGGATGAGAGCGCGCGGTTTTTAGGCACGAAAGTGGTGATCGACGCTGGTCCCACTTCGGCTGCCGGGTTCGCGACCTTCTCTCCGTTCAGGATGGCAAATCCGTAGATCTACTTCACAGGATGTCTCGCACGTGGATGGCCGTCGCCGGAGCGCCGCGTTCAGCGATTTTCCCGCAATGGGCTCGTAGATCGTCGGGCGTGATCTCCGTCAGGAGACGATTGCGCCATGCCGGCAGAAGTTCTCGCTCGAAGATGGAGCGCGTGCTGTCAGCCAGAGCGCCGGTGAGCCCATACTACTGACACGCTCTTATCCGGAAATAGAAAATAGCAGACTGCCACCAATATACGCTGGGCATTAGCAAACGGGCGCGTCGATCATCTGTTATTCCCCAATGACCGTGCACTCCGTATCCGTGAAAGCCCGCGCCACGCCGATCGGGGCACTGACTGGCGACGCACCGTGTCGCCGTCAAACCTGCGGTTGGCTGACACGGCAACACGCGCTAAACGTTGGATGTCGAGACTTGGCGTTGTTTCGACCGCGATGACAAGTCACGAGGTATATATGTTCGATCTCAACGGCAAATCAGCTCTCGTCACCGGCGGTGGCCGTGGACTTGGCTTTGAGATGGCAAAGGCACTTGCCAAGGCGGGCGCGTCGGTGGCAATCAATGGCCGCAACCGCTCGGCATTGGAGGCGGCACGCGATCGGGCCGCGAGTGAAGGCATCACGCTTGAGACCGCGGCCGGCGATGTGGCGGCAGATGTGGACGAGATCCTGGCCGCGGCGACAGGTAGTACCGGAAGGCTGGATATTGTGATCCACGCCGTCGGTGAGCGCGACCGGCGCGGTGCGGACGAGATGGATGCTGCCGGCTTTGCAGCCCTCATCAACACCGATCTCACTGCCGCTTACGGGATGGCGAAGGCAGCGCTGCCTTATCTTCGACAATCGGACGCCGGACGGCTGATCTTCGTCACCTCGATCGCGGCCTTTGCAGCCCGCGCCGGCGACCCCGCCTATACCGCGGCAAAGGGCGGACTTGACGCATTGACGCGATCGCTTGCGGTCGAACTCGGCTCTGACAGCCTGACCGTTAACGCCATCGCGCCCGGCTGGTTTGCTACGGAAACCAACGCTGCACTTGCCGCCGATCCCGTGCTGCAGCAATTCATCGATGTCCGCATCCCATTGAAGCGCTGGGGCCGGCCGGAAGAAATCGCACCTGCCGCCGTGTTCCTCGCGTCACCAGCCTCAAGCTTCGTCAACGGTATCACCTTGACGGTGGATGGCGGCATGACGGTCCAGATGTAAGCCGCGGCACTCGAAGCAACTGTCAGGGCGCAGAAACCGCTTTTGAAAGTCCGTCGACAAGAAGGCTCGCAAGCGTGGTCGCCGCCTTTTCGGCGCCGGCTTTGAGATGCAGGCTGAACTCGGCATCGGGCAAGGCCGGCAGCGCCAACCTTTCGGGCGCAATCGCCACACCCTCGCCGACGAAGCGCTCGGTTCTCGCCGTCAGCGCGATGCCGCCGCGAACCGCGGCGCGAAGCCCGGAGAGGCTCGGGCTTGTCGCTGCTATCCGGTAGGGCCGACCACTTCCCTCAAGCGCGTCGACAGCCGAAGAGCGGAAACCGCAGGGCGGATCGAGGACGGCAAGCGGCAATTGCTCGTCGACAGGCAGGACGTCCGGCGACGCTGATAGCCAGACCATCGGTTCGCGCAGCACTGCGACCTCGTCGCCCGCCGCGCTTTGCCGCATGACGATCATCACGTCCACAGCGCCCTGATCATATTGGGCCACGAGCTCTTTCGAACGGCCGACCCGCAGATCCAGCTGCACCCGCGGGTGTGCGCGTGCAAACTGTTGCAACAGCGTCGGCAACGTGCTGTCGGCAAAATCCTGGGTGCAGCCGAGCGACACACGCCCGTCGGTACGTGCGCCCTTGAGGCTGAGCCACGCGTCACGGTGAGCGTCGAGGATCTTGCGGGCATGCACGACCACATCTTCGCCGGCTGGCGTCAGCACCCGGCCACGCCCAGATGGCGCCAGCAGCGCTTCACCGATCATGGCCTCCAGCCGCTGCATCTGGGCAGTGACTGCCGAAGGGGTTCGACCGACGACCGTTGCGGCATGCGCCAGCGAGCCGCTTTCGGCAAAGGCCAAGAATGTGCGCAACAGGTCAGGATCAAGCGTCTGCATAACTTCATGATAATCGAACTATCACTCAAAAACAATTCGATTTAATGACACCAATAGAACTGCCAGATTGGCTTCAACACCAACCGACACTTCAAGGAGCCAATCATGCCTATCATTAATGTCACCGTCACCGGCAAGGCCGACCCTGCCCTGTCCCAACGCATCGCCGCCGTCGTCAGCGAGTTGACGGCCACGCATTTGCGCAAGGATCCGACGATTACGGCCATCGTCGTCAACTATGCCGATCCGCTTCACTGGTTCGCCGGCGGCCGCTCGCTTGCAGAACAGGCCACCAACAGCTTCTGGCTTGATATCAAGGTTGTGGACGGCACAAACACCAAGCAGGAGATGGCAAGCTACCTTCAAGCGGTCTTCGCCGGTTTTCAGCAGTTGCTCGGCAACGTGCATCCGGAAAGCTATATCCTTGTGCACGAGGTCTCGGCTGCCGCCTATGGCTTCGAAGGCAAGACTCAGGAGTTTCGCTATATCAGCAACCAGCTCAAAGCGGCAGTTTAGCCGCCACGTCTGGGATGGCCAAAAGTATACGGCGTCGGCTCGTATCGACGCCGTATACCGGTTACACCCGGTCAGCTGGGCTTTGCTTCCTCATTGCCGCGCAGCAGATGAATGAGCGCGGAAAAGTCTTCGCCACCATGGCCGAGTTTCTCGAACATGGAATAAAGCTGCGCTGCCTGGGCGCCCATCGGCGTCGAGGCGCCGCTTGTGCTGGCGGCCTGCTGCGACAGCTTCAGATCCTTCAGCATCAGGCTTGCTGCAAAACCGGGCTTATAGTCGTGGTTGGCAGGTGATGTCGGCACGGGCCCTGGTACCGGGCAATAGGTCGTCAGCGACCAGCATTGACCGGACGAAGTCGACGCAACATCGAACAATGCCTGATGCGACAGACCGAGGCGCTCGGCGAGGACAAAGGCCTCGCAGACGCCGGCCATGGAAATGCCGAGGATCATGTTGTTGCAGATCTTTGCCGCCTGGCCCGCACCGACGTCACCGCAATGAACGATCTTCTTGCCCATGGCGTCGAGCAGCGGCTTGCCGCGGGAAAAGGCATCATCCGTACCGCCGACCATGAAGGTGAGCGTGCCGGCGGCGGCCCCGCCGGTGCCACCCGAAACGGGCGCGTCCAGCGACAGGCATCCGGCCTTGTCGGCAAGCGCATGCGCCTTGCGGGCGCTGTCGACGTCGATGGTCGAACTATCGATCAGCAAAGTGCCGGGGTCGACGAAGCCGAGCAGTTCATCCCAGACATAGAGCACATGCGCGCCAGCCGGCAGCATGGTGATGACGCATTCCGCCTCGCGCACCGCATGCGTGATCGAACCTGCAACCGAAACACCCGTCTTTGCCGCAGCGGTGCGCGATGCCTCCGACAGATCGAAGCCAGTCACCGCGTGGCCGGCCTTCACCAGATTGGCGGCCATTGGGCCGCCCATGTTGCCAAGCCCGATAAAGGCGATCTTCGTCATCTTCACTCCTCCTGAATTGCAATTCGACCGACGCCAACCGGAGCGACTGGCTCCCTCAGGCGACAAACAATGGCAGGTGATCTCGGTTCGTAAATTGCGCGCGCTTCTCTTCCGTCACATCGGAAAGGCCCACCGACCATCTCGGGTTGCGGTCCTTGTCGATGACGGCGGCACGTACGCCCTCATAGAAATCGGGATTGGAAAGCATGCCGAGCGTGGCCGAGTATTCCCGCTCGAGGCATTCATTGAGCGAGGCGCTCTTGCGTCCGGCACGCAGGAGATCGAGCGTTAGTGCCATGCTCAGCGCCGAACGCGAGCGAAGCAGCGCCAGCGTTTCCCTGCCGAAGTCACTGTCTTCCGCCTCGAGCGCGGCAAGGATCTCCTCGACCGTATCGAAGGCGAAGCACCGGTCGATTGCCTTGAGATGCGCCGCGAGCGGCGATGGCGGAACCTCATCGGCCACCCCTTGAATTGCGGCATCGACATCCGCGGCCTTGGCTGAAGGCGGCAGCGCGGCAAGGGTCGAGAACAGCTCGTCGAGCTTGGCGGTCGGCACATAATGGTCGGCAAGGCGCGCATGGATTGCATCAGTGGCGCCGATGTCGCGGCCGGTAAGCCCGAGATAGGTGCCGAATTCGCCGGGCGCGTGAGGCAGCAGCCAGGTGGCGCCGACATCCGGGAAATAGCCGATGCCAGTTTCCGGCATGGCAAGCCGGGTGCGCTCGGTGACGACACGGTGGCTGCCATGTGCCGAGATGCCGACACCGCCGCCCATGACGATGCCGTCCATGATGGCAACGTAGGGCTTCGGGTAAGCGGAAATCCGGCTGTTGACGATGAACTCCTCGCGCCAGAACTGTGCGCCTTCGGCCGGCCGCTCGCGCCCGCTCTCATAGATCATACGGATGTCGCCGCCGGCGCAAAGCCCGCGCTCGCCTTCGCCGGTCACCATCACGGCCGCGACAGAAGGATCGCTCTCGAACTCGGTCAGCGCTTCGGCGATCAACCGGATCATCGGAACGTTGAGGCTGTTCAACGCCTTCATGCGATTGAGCCGGATGCGGCCGATTGCACCCTGGCGTTCGACGATGACTTCCGGTGCTACCGCCTGCATTTCCATGAAAAGCCCTTCCTATTTCCGGCCGAAGATCGAGCGCGCCACGATAAGCCGCATGATCTCGTTGGTACCCTCGAGTATCTGGTGCACTCTCAGGTCCCTGACAATCTTCTCGACACCGTAGTCGGCGAGATAACCATAGCCGCCATGGAGCTGCAGCGCGTCGTTGGCGACGGCAAAGCAGCGATCGGTGACGAAGCGTTTGGCCATGGCGCAAAGTTTCGTCGCCTCGGGGTCACCAGCATCAAGTGCCGAGGCCGCGCGCCAGAGGAAGGTACGGGCGATTTCGAGATCGGTTGCCATATCGGCGAGGCGAAACTGCAGTGCCTGGAACTCGCCGATCGCCTTGCCGAAGGCGCGACGTTCCTGGACATAGGCCAGTGCCCGGTCGAAGGCGGCCTGCGCACCGCCGAGCGAGGCTGCGGCAATGTTCAGCCGGCCGCCGTCGAGCCCGCCCATGGCGATCTTGAAGCCGTCGCCCTCGGCACCGAGGCGGTTTTCAACGGGGATCCGCACGCCGTCGAGCATCACGGCGCGGGTGGGCTGCACATGCCAACCCATCTTCTTCTCGTTCGCGCCGAAGGTGAGGCCGGCCGCATCCTTTTCCACCACGAAGGTGGAGATGCCCTTCGGCCCGTCCTCGCCGGTTCTCGCCATGATCACATAGAGGCCGGACACGCCGGCACCGGAGATAAACTGTTTCTGGCCGGTCAGCACGTAACTGTCGCCGTCCTTGACTGCCTTGGTCTTGAGCGCTGCCGCATCCGAACCGGATCCTGGCTCGGTCAGGCAGTAGCTCGCCAGCGTCTCCATGGTCAGCAGCTTCGGCAGCAGCCGATGGCGCTGCTCGTCGGTGCCATAGCGGTCGATCATGCCGGCGCACATGTTGTGAATGGAAACGAAGGAGGCAACCGCCGGGCAGCCGGTTGCCAGTGCCTCAATGATGATGGCGGCGTCGAGCCGTGTCAGGCCGGTGCCGCCGACATCGTCGCTGATATAGATGCCTGCCATGCCGAGGGCGGCTGCGGCCTGCAGCTTATCGACCGGGAAATGCTTTTCCTGGTCCCACTCAATGGCGTGAGGCGCCAATTCGTCGCGAGCGAAGTCGAGTGCCATCTGGCGGATGGCTTCCTGTTCCTCTGACAGGTGAAAATCCATATGCATGTCCTCCCTGACCGCATATTGAACGATTGGGGCTAGTTACACCAAATTCCGTACAGGCACAGGTGCAACTTCTCACAGGTTCTGTTCAAAAACGAACAGATCCCTGCAAAAGTCCATTAGCTTTCACTCAGACGATACGGCAGAGCGCCGCGCAAGTCATGGTCGACGATCAGTCTTCGCTTCAATGGTGGCACGGCGCGGCTGGCGCATTTCGTGCGCTCGCAGATGCGGCAGGATATGCCAATAGGATCGAACGCCGCGCGGTTGCCGAGATCGAGGTCGTCGGCGTAGACGAAGGCGTCGGCGTAGGAGATCTCGCAACCGAGTGCCAAGGCGTAACGCGGCTGCGCCGCGCGAAAGCCGCCACCGCCCTTGGTGATCTGCGTTGCAAGGCAAAGGTAGCGCACACCATCAGGCGTCTCAGCGAGCTGACGAATGATGCGGCCGGGCGTCTCAAACGCCTGATGCACGTTCCAGAGCGGACATGCTGCACCGAAACGGGCAAACTGCAGCTTGGCCGCACTATGGCGCTTGGTGATGTTGCCGGCCCGATCGATGCGGGCAAAGAAGATCGGCACGCCCTTCTGGCCCGGACGCTGCAGCGTCGACAGCCGATGACAGACCTGCTCGAGCGACGCACCGAAACGCGCCGCCAGCAGCTCGACGTCGTGCCGGAGTTCGCGCGCCGCCTTGTGAAAGGCCTGGTAAGGCAGGACCAGCGCACCGGCGAAATAGTTTTGCAGCCCAATTCGGCAGATCTCGTAGGCTTCCTCCGTGCGGAAACCGGCGCCGCCGGCCACCCGGTCAATCTCTTCTCGGGCGTGCAGTTGAGCGATCTGCAGTGCAATCTGGAAATCGCGTGTCGCGGCCGGGGCATAGGGGTTCAGCGTCAACAGGCGGGCACGCGGATCGTAGCGCCGGATCGCCTCGTCGCCGGCCGCACCCCGCAAGACACGCACGCCGTGGCGCTGCTCGAGATAGGCGGCCAATGCTGCATGGTTGTCGCCCTCACCGAGCCCGAGTTCGCCTGCAAGTCGCTCGGCGAGAACGTCGATGTCGTGGATATAGTTGTCGACGAAGTGGAAGAAGTCGCGAACTTCTTCATAGGGCGTCGTCTCCACCGAAGACCCGCCGCGGCCGATGGTATCGTCGATGCTGGCCAGTTGCTCGCTGTTGCGGCGATAGGCCTGGTGACAACTGATCAGCGCATGCGCTAGCCCCGGCGCATTCTGGGTGATCAGCTTCAATTCCTGCAGGCTCGGCGAATAGGTCTCGAATAGCGGATCGCTCAAGGCTTCCGATAGCGCCGAAAGCAACCTGTCGCCCTCCCCGGTCGAAAGTTCGGCGATATCGATCTGAAACTTTTCGGCAAGTGCCAGAAGAACCGAAGCCGATACGGGCCGCTGGTTGTTCTCGATCTGATTGAGGTAGCTGGTGGAGATGCCGATGCGCTCGGCGAACTGTCCCTGCGTCGCCCGGTTTGCATCCCGAAGTTCCCTGACCTTGCGGCCGATATAGAGTTTGCCGATCGCCATGTTCGCAACTTTGCAATTTACATTTCGCAATATTCTCTATTTCACATTTGCACATGAACGGGCGTTTTACCATCCGTCCTTCGAGGCTATTGCGAAGCGACAAACGCCTCTGCACAATCACGGAAAAACCGGGAGGGAATTATGCGCGCCATACTTGAACAGGTCGAAGCTCGCCGGGCGGAGGCAAGAGCCGGCGGCGGCCAGCGGCGCATCGACGCCCAGCACGGCAAAGGCAAGCTGACGGCACGCGAGCGCATCGAGGTTCTGCTCGATGAAGATTCCTTTGAAGAATACGACATGTATGTCACGCATCGCTGCGTCGACTTCGGCATGGACAGCCAGAAGGTGGCCGGCGACGGTGTCGTCACCGGCTGGGGCACGATCAACGGCCGGCAGGTCTATGTGTTCTCCCAGGACTTCACGGTTCTCGGCGGCTCGCTGTCGGAAACCCACGCGCAGAAGATCTGCAAGATCATGGATATGGCAGTCAGGAACGGCGCGCCGGTCATCGGCCTCAACGATTCAGGCGGTGCGCGCATCCAGGAAGGCGTCGCCTCACTTGCAGGTTATGCCGAGGTCTTTCGCCGCAATGCCGAGGCATCGGGCGTTATCCCGCAGATCTCGGTGATCATGGGCCCTTGCGCTGGCGGCGCCGTCTATTCGCCAGCGATGACCGACTTCATCTTCATGGTGCGTGACTCATCCTACATGTTCGTCACCGGCCCCGACGTGGTGAAGACCGTCACCAACGAAATCGTCACCGCCGAAGAGCTTGGCGGCGCCGGCACGCACACGAAAAAATCCTCCGTCGCCGACGCGGCCTACGAAAACGACATCGAGACGCTTGAGCATGTACGCCTGCTCTTCGATTTCCTGCCGCTCAACAATCGCGAGAAGCCACCGGTCCGGCCATTCCACGATGATCCGTCGCGGCTGGAACGCAGGCTGGACAGTCTCATCCCCGACAGCGCGGCAAAACCCTACGATATGAAGGAACTCATCCTTGCGCTTGCCGACGAGGGCGATTTCTTCGAGCTGCAGCAGAGTTTCGCGCGCAACATCATCACCGGCTTCATTCGGATGGAAGGCCAGACCGTCGGCGTCGTCGCAAACCAGCCGATGGTCCTTGCCGGCTGCCTCGATATCGATAGTTCGCGCAAGGCGGCCCGGTTCGTCCGTTTCTGTGACGCCTTCTCGATCCCGATCCTGACCCTCGTCGACGTGCCGGGCTTCCTGCCGGGCACCGCCCAGGAATATGGCGGCGTCATCAAGCATGGCGCCAAGCTGCTTTTCGCCTACAGTCAGGCAACCGTACCGATGGTGACGCTGATCACGCGCAAGGCCTATGGCGGCGCCTATGACGTCATGGCCTCCAAGCATATCGGCGCCGACGTCAACTATGCCTGGCCGACCGCCGAGATCGCGGTGATGGGCGCCAAGGGCGCGACCGAAATCCTCTACCGCTCCGAACTCGGCAACGCCGAGAAGATCGCGGCGCGTACGAAGGAATACGAAGAGCGCTTCGCCAATCCGTTCGTCGCCGCAGAACGTGGTTTCATCGATGAAGTGATCATGCCGCACTCTTCGCGCCGCCGCATCGCCCGCGCCTTTGCCTCGCTTCGCAACAAGCAGGTCGATGTCCGCTGGCGCAAGCATGACACGATCCCGTTGTGATGGAGGCAATCATGGAGCCGGAACGCGAACGCATCATGACACCGGAAGAGGCCTGCCGCGACCATCGCGAGATGCTGCGTTATCTGGCCGTCAACGCGCTCTATGGCCTTGCGACCGGCGCGACCGTCGCTGGCGTGCTGATCTGGCTCAACATCGGCGCGGTCGGCACCCATATCGCCCGCTCCACCAGCCCCATCCTCGCCACGGCCATGGTTGTCGTGCCGTTTGCGCTGCTCTTCGGCGGCGCCGTTGCGGCATCATCGATCGCGCTCCTGCCCTATCGACGCAAATTCAAACGCTGACGCGACACCAAGGATTTGAAAGAGAAACGCATGTTCAAGAAGATCCTCATCGCCAACCGTGGCGAAATCGCCTGCCGCGTCATCAGAACCGCGAAGAAACTCGGCATCGCCACCGTTGCCGTCTATTCCGACGCCGACCGCGATGCCATGCATGTGCGCATGGCGGATGAGGCCGTTCATATCGGCCCCTCGCCTTCGGCGCAGTCCTATATCGTCATCGACAAGATCATCGAGGCGATCCGCAAGACCGGCGCCGATGCGGTTCATCCCGGCTACGGCTTCCTGTCGGAAAATGCCGCCTTCGCCGAAGCGCTCGAAAAAGAAGGCGTTGCCTTCATCGGCCCGCCGGTTGGCGCAATCCAGGCGATGGGTGACAAGATCACCTCGAAGAAGCTTGCGGCCGAAGCGGGCGTCTCCACCGTGCCCGGCCACATGGGCCTGATTGCGGATGCCGACGAGGCGGTAAAAATCTCCGGATCGATCGGCTATCCCGTGATGATCAAGGCGTCGGCCGGCGGCGGTGGCAAGGGCATGCGCATCGCCTGGAACGACCAGGAAGCGCGCGAAGGCTTCCAGTCCTCCAAGAACGAGGCGAAGAACTCGTTCGGCGACGACCGGATCTTCATCGAAAAATTCGTCACCGAACCGCGCCATATCGAAATCCAGGTGCTCGGCGACAAGCACGGCAACACGCTCTATCTCGGCGAGCGCGAATGCTCGATCCAGCGCCGCAACCAGAAGGTCATCGAGGAAGCCCCCTCGCCGTTCCTGGATGCCGCCACCCGCAAGGCCATGGGCGAACAGGCGGTGGCGCTGTCAAAGGCCGTTGGCTATCATTCGGCCGGCACCGTCGAGTTCATCGTCGATGGCAATCGCAACTTCTATTTCCTCGAGATGAACACCCGCCTGCAGGTGGAACACCCGGTCACCGAACTCGTGACGGGCCTTGATCTTGTCGAGCAGATGATCCGCGTTGCGGCCGGCGAGAAGCTCACCTTCGGCCAGGCGGACGTGAAGCTCAACGGCTGGGCGATCGAAAGCCGTCTCTACGCCGAAGACCCCTATCGCAACTTCCTGCCCTCGATTGGCCGGCTGACGCGCTATCGCCCGCCTGTGGAAGGTGCAAACGACGACGGCACAGTGATCCGTAACGACACCGGCGTCTTCGAGGGCGGCGAAATCTCGATGTATTATGATCCGATGATCGCCAAGCTCTGCACCTGGGGACCGGACCGCCTGACGGCCGTCGAGGCCATGGCGGAAGCACTCGACCAGTTCGAGGTCGAAGGCATCGGTCACAACCTGCCGTTCCTGTCCGCCGTGATGCAGCAACAGCGCTTTCGCGACGGCCGCCTGACAACCGCCTACATCGCCGAGGAATTCACCGACGGTTTCCATGGCGTGACGCCGGATGAAGCGTCGGCGCGCAAGCTGGCGGCGATCGCTGTTTCCATCAACCAGACCCTGCAGGAACGTGCCAGCCAGATTTCCGGCACGATCGGCAACCATCGTCGCATCGTCGGCTACGATTGGGTGGTCAATCTTGCCGACATGGACTTTGCGTTGACTTCAGGCGCTTCGGCCGATGGCGCCTATGTCCGCTTTGAAGACGGCACGTCCGCCTCGATCGCCGGCGACTGGACGCCGGGCCGCACGCTCGCCACCTTCAACATCGACAATCAGCCGATGAGCGTGAAGGTGGAACTGACGGGCACCGCGATCCGGCTGCGCTGGCGCGGCATCGACGTGATTGCCCGGGTCAGGAGCCCGCGTGTCGCCGAGCTTGCCAAACTCATGCCGAAGAAGCTGCCGCCGGACACCTCCAGGATGCTGCTCTGCCCGATGCCCGGCGTCATCACCTCGGTCTCGGTCAAGGCCGGCGATACCGTGGAAGCGGGCCAGTCGCTGGCAATTGTCGAGGCGATGAAGATGGAGAACATCCTGCGCGCCGAGAAGCGCGCGACCGTCAAGCGCGTGGCCGTTATCGCCGGCGCAAGCCTCGCGGTCGACGAATTGATCATGGAATTCGAATGATGAGCGCCAAGCAATCAAGCCCTCATTCCTGTGCTTGTCGCAGGAATCCAGCAGCGCCGCGTGCGCGGTGCACGAGATCATTTCTTCACGCGAGAGACATCGCGTGACTGGATCCCTGCGACAGGCACAGGGATGAGGTCCGAAAGGTGCCCTTTGGGCCAAGGAGTTACCGATGAGCGATAAGACCGTGAAAGATTGGGAAAACCTCGCCGAGCGCGAACTCAAGACGGCGCCGGAAAATCTTACCTGGCAGACGCCGGAAGGCATCGCCGTCAAGCCGCTCTACACGGCTGACGATCTCGACGGCATCGGCCACCTTGGTTCCCTGCCGGGCTTCGCGCCGTTCTTGCGCGGCCCGCGCGCGACGATGTACGCCGGTCGGCCCTGGACGATCCGGCAATATGCCGGGTTCTCGACGGCAGAAGCGTCAAACGCCTTTTACCGCAAGAACCTCGCTGCCGGTCAGAAGGGCCTTTCGGTTGCCTTCGACCTTGCCACCCACCGCGGTTACGACAGCGATCATCCGCGCGTCGAGGGCGATGTCGGCAAGGCCGGCGTGGCGATCGACAGCGTCGAGGACATGAAGATCCTGTTCGATGGCATTCCGCTGGAGGAAATGTCGGTGTCGATGACCATGAACGGTGCTGTGATCCCGATCCTCGCCTCCTTCATCGTCGCCGGCGAGGAACAGGGCGTTTCACGCGACAAGCTGTCGGGGACCATCCAGAACGACATCCTCAAGGAGTTCATGGTCCGCAACACCTATATCTACCCTCCGGAACCCTCGATGCGCATCGTTGCCGATATCATCGAGTATACGGCAAAGGAGATGCCGAAGTTCAACTCGATCTCGATCTCGGGCTATCACATGCAGGAGGCGGGCGCGACGCTGGTGCAGGAGCTCGCCTTCACGCTCGCCGATGGCCGCGAATACGTGCGCGCCGCCCTTGCCAAGGGCCTGAACGTCGACGAGTTCGCCGGTCGCCTCTCCTTCTTCTTCGCCATCGGCATGAACTTCTTCATGGAGGCCGCCAAGCTTCGCGCAGCACGGCTGCTGTGGACGCGGATCATGACGGAGTTCGACCCGAAGAAGCCGTCTTCACTGATGCTGCGCACCCATTGCCAGACATCGGGCGTCTCGCTGCAGGAGCAGGATCCGTACAACAACATCATCCGCACCGCCTTCGAGGCGATGTCGGCAGCCCTTGGCGGCACCCAGTCGCTGCACACCAACTCGTTCGACGAGGCGATTGCGCTGCCGACCGAGTTTTCGGCGCGCATCGCCCGCAATACCCAGCTGATCCTGCAACATGAGACAGGGGTTACCAAGGTCGTCGATCCGCTGGCGGGCTCTTACTATGTCGAGAGCCTCACCAACGAGCTGGCGGAAAAAGCCTGGGCGCTGATCGAAGAAATCGAGGCGATGGGCGGCATGACCGAGGCGGTCAATGCCGGACTGCCGAAACGGCTGATTGAAGAGGCGGCCACCCGCCGGCAGGCGGCGGTCGACAAGGGCGAAGAAGTGATCGTCGGCGTCAACAAATACCGTCTCGACAACGAAGAGCCGATCGACATCCTGGAGATCGACAATACCGCCGTGCGTGCCGCCCAGATCCGCCGGATCGAGGAAACCAAGCGTCGGCGCAACTCGCAGGATGTGGCAAAGACACTGGCCACTATTACCGAATTTGCCCGCACCGGCGACGGCAATCTGTTGACCGCCGCGGTCGAGGCGGCCCGTGCCCGGGCAACCGTCGGCGAGATCTCTGACGCGATGCGCGCGGCCTTCGGCGACCATGCCGCAACGCCCAAGGTCGTCAGCAAGATCTATGGCAAGGCCTACGAGGGTGAGCCCGAACTGGCCGTGCTCACCGAACGGCTGGGCGAGGTCTCGGACAAGCTCGGCCGCAAGCCGAAGATCATGGTGGCAAAGCTCGGCCAAGATGGCCACGACCGGGGGGCCAAGGTGATCGCTTCGGCCTTTGGCGATATCGGCTTCGACGTTCTGGCCGGCCCGCTGTTCCAGACCCCCGAAGAGGCGGCCGACATGGCGCTTGCGAGCAAGGTCAACGTCATCGGCGTGTCATCGCTTGCCGCCGGCCACAAGACCCTGATGCCGCAGCTTGCCGATGCGCTGAAAAAGCGCGGCGGCGAGGATATCATCGTCATCTGCGGCGGCGTCATCCCGCGGCAGGATTACGAGTATCTGATGGATAACGGCGTGTCCGCCGTCTTCGGCCCCGGCACGAACGTCCTTGATGCCGCCCGCGCGGTGCTCGACCTGATCGAAGGCAAGCGGCGAAACATTTGAAGCCTGACCGCACCGGGATTCCACCGGTGCCTTCTTCAAAGGACGGGCGCGACTGCGCACAATAGCAGTCCATCCAGTCCGCTCCGGTGTTCGACAAGCAAGAGCCGAAGTCGAAACGGGTGTAACATTGCTGTCTGGAACCCGAGCGGCGCGCACAATTGTCCAAGGACCGTTTTTCCGCCGGGGTTCGATCTGCGGGAGGACGGCAATGCGCAAACTTCAATCGCAAGGGGTCCATCACATCACACTCGTCGGCGCGAACCGCCAGACGTCGATCGACTTCTGGGAGGGCGTGCTCGGCATGCCCTTCATCTTCGAGCAACCGAACCTCGACAGGGCGGCGGAAAGCCATCTTTATTTCGATCCGGGCGATGGCCGCCTGATCACCGTCTTCACCGACGAGGCCCGCAAGCCCGATCCCGATCGGACATCGACGGATATCGGCTGCGTGCATCACATCGCTTTCGCCGTCTCGCGCGCGACGTTCCAGCAAGCGGTCGACCGTCTCAACGAGCGGGAGATCCGCCATAGCGGCGTCAAGGATCGCGGCTTTATGGATTCGATCTATTTCGAGGACCCGCTTGGCCTGTTGATCGAGCTTGCGTCCTATCGGTTCGAACCGCCGGCCGGCCATACTCATGCCGAGGTCCTGATGGAAGCGCACCGGATTCGCGTCGCCCGCAGCGAATACGCCATCGCCGAGGAGCATCTCGCCGATGCCATCGAGGCCCTGGTCGAGCGGACCCGGCCTTCATTGTCAACCGATCGGGTGCCCAGGAATCCGTACTGAGCACCCCCGCGAAAAGGGAGGAACACTCGTGTCTGCAATCAAACTCAATGTCATCAAGCCCAGCGTCAACAACCTGACGGCCCGCGTGTTCGTTCGCGCCGCAGGTCTCGATTTCAGCGAGCATGACGTTTATGGGCTTACGCGCTCGGCCGAGTATCTGGCGAGGGCGCCTTCGCACTTGACGCCGATGATCGAAACGGCGGATTTGCCCAAGGGCGCACTGTGGGAAAGCTGCGCGATCATGCAGTATCTCTGCAACAAGCACGGGCTCAACGACTTTTATCCGAAGGATCCCGAGGCGCGCGCAATGATCGACAGCGCTATGTTCTACCTGATCGGCACCTTCTATCCCTATCTCGCGCGCGCCACTTATCCGGTGCTCAAGTTCCCACAATATCCGGGCGAAGTCGGCTATAGTGATGCAGACGCCGCCACCAAGGAGCATGCGCGCAAGCAAGCTGCGGATGCGCTGGCCGAACCGCTCGAAGTCTTCCACACGTTCTATATGGGCGAGAAACCCTTCATCGGTGGCACCAAACCGTCGATTGCCGACATGAGGCTTGCAGCGACGCTCGAGTTCCTCGCGGTAATCGACTATTCCCTGCCGGCCTGGGCGGCAACCTATATGGCGGCGATCGAGAAATCGCTCGGCAACGCCTACTCCGAACCCGCCGCAGATGTTCGCGGCTATATCGACTACGTGAGAGCCCAGAGGCAAGAGGAACTGACAGGAAATAAACGTGATCGGATAGAATGAGTGAGAGCGGATGCGGGAGAAGAACCGCAATGGCGGCATCGGCCGTTCATTGGACAAGAAGCGCGATGCCGGTCGCGCCGAGCGCCAATGTCCAGAGACGATCGAAGTTGATCCACGCTGAGCGCAGGGCCGCAAGGCCCAGCCACTCGAAGACGGCGAGCGCGACCGCCGCGATGACCGCGAGCATGGCGCCGCTATGCACCGCAAGGGCGGCAAGCGCGACCGGGAGGGAGCTCGCCATCGGCATTGCGAGGTCGCCGGAGCGATCGGCGAGACAGATGCTGAACACTGCGGGCACCAGCATCAACCCCGCCCCGTGGCTCGTTGCCATCAGGAAGGACCAGAACGCAAGGCCGCCCATGCCGGTTCGCATTCCCACTCTGACGCGTTGGCGGTGTCCGTAAACGGCGCCGTAGGCGGCAAGGCCAAGTATGAGCGAGGCAGCGGCAAGCCTGAAGCTGTCCAGATCCAGGGCTGCGCCGAATGCGATGACCACCACCAACACGGTCGCGATGGAAATCGCATGGCCAATCGCAATGGGAACAAGGGACAACCAGACGGTCCGCCGGCTCTGGCGGTGAAGCCCCAGCGCCACGGCGAAGAGCCAGCCCATCGCCGGATTGAGACCGTGAAAGGCGCCGAGGCCGGCAAGCGAAAGCCATGGCCAGAAGGTCGTCATTCGCCATGGTAGGGCCGCACGCCCGCACCCTCCTTACGGATAACAGTAGGAATCGGACGAGCAGTCCCCGCCTTCCAGGCGAACCTGATGCGGGCGATGGCCTTTCGGCCAATCGACGAAGAAACTCTCGTCAAACGCGATTCCGCCGCCCTCATTGACATCCAGCTTGACCATCCACCCGTCGATACCGTCGGGATAGAATTGCGGGTCGATCGCGCCATAGAGCGAATTGGTGAAATAGACCCGCTTGCCGTCCCGGCTGATCTCCACCATCTGCGGCCCGCCGCTCAACGCTCCGTTTGCAGCCTTCGGATGGGTCGCACGTGAGACGATCCCACCGATGCGCACTCGGCCCGTCTCCTTCGGCGCGAATGGGTCGGAAACATCATACTGGATCATGTCACCGGTGCCCCAGCAGGAAACATAGAGGAACCGATCGTCCATCGACAGGTCGATGTCCGTGACGAGCGGTGCGACCGCGCCGAAGCCCTTGAGCACGGGCGGCAGGAGATCCGGATCGGCGGGCTCTGCCGGGATTTCTATCACCTTCTTGACCGCCCATTGATCTCCGTCACGATACCAGGTCCAGATCGACGCCGAGAGATCCTTGAGGCTGATGACACAGCCGACGAAGCCATAGGCCTTGGTCGGATCGTGGGCCGGGCGCAGTTCAAAGACGAGCTGGTGCTCCTCGCCGAAGTCGATCTCTTGCAGGTGCTTGCGCTTGTGCAGATCCCAGAAGTGCAGCCTGCGGCCGTATTTCGAACCGAGCAACACTTCCGGAACCAGCCCGTTCTCGAAGGTATCCGGCGTGCCCCATTCGCTGGTAATCAGCGTGTCGTGACCGAGATGCCACCAGAAGTCATAGGCGAGCTTCTGCGGTCCACGATCCATTTCCCATTGGCCGAGCACGTCGAAACTCTCGTGATCCAGCAAGAAGATGCCGCCGGGCGCATTACCGTCGCGGTCGGCGAGCGCGTTGACGTAGATGCCCTCGGGGCCGCAATGGATGGTGTGCAACCGCGAATAGTTCGCCTTTTCGGCAATTTCGGAAGGCTCGATCACGCGGATGATCTTCGGATTGCGCGGGTCCGGCTTGGTGTCGATGATGTGGAGCCGCGAGGATCTCAAACCCGGGACTACGAGATAGCGACGCTCGACATGCGGGTGCGGCGCATTGGGGCAAAGACAGGAGGAGCAGGCGTTCCAGCCGAAATGATGGAGCTCGTCGCCAACGTTCGGCATATCGACCTGTGCAACGATTTGCGAATAGCTCGGTGACGTCGGGTCGACATCGACCACGGCGATCGCATCCGGCCTCGCCCGCTCAGGATCGAAGGCTGCGACATAGGCTAAGGTTTCCTTAGGAGCCTTGGCCGCCATGCGTGGTGAAGGATAAAAAGAAGGATCGGGTCGCCACGTCGCCATTTCCATTCTCCCTGGAGAATTCCCAATGCGTGGATCCTGATGCAGCCTTTGGTGATGCGGCAAAAACGCGTCGGAAATGCGGCGCATTGCCCCATTTCCTCAAAAGGAGCGATGCGGCTTCCTGTCGGGCATCGCATCGATCATCGCCTGGGGCTTACCGCCCCGCTTGCCGCCCTTTCTTATGCCTCGATCTTGGCTTGGTGCGCCGCGCGGTTGTGCTCTGGCCAAAGTGCACTTATGTTCTGGTCATGACGTCGATAGCAGATGCGCTCGGTCCCATTGGCCTCATGGGACGTTTGCTTGCCCGCTTTTGGCCGCAACTGCTCCTGATCGGGGCGGCAGGCTATATCGTGCGAGACCTGCTGCTGCGTGCCGCAGTGGAGGTAGGTTTGCGCCACCCGCTCGGCGGCATGGTGGTGCTGTCGCTCGTCGTCCTTGCCAAGCTCATCATCGTCGTCCTGATGTTTCTAGCCCTGCGTCCCGGATTGCCCGCGCTGGAGTCGCTCCGGCAGACGAAGAGCGTGCCGGACTCGTCAGGCAAATCCGGCAGCAACGATCGGCGCTTGCTGGCCGCAACCGCCGCAGCGATTTTGCCGTTCTTCGCCTATTACGCGGCGTGGGGCTTCCTCGGCAACACGGTGCGTGAATATTCCCGGCTGGCACTCGACAAGGTCGCTTTCGGCGGGAAGGCCGATTTCTTTAACATTCTCAGTTCACGCGGCCTGCTTCTGTCCATCGCTATTTGCTGGGTGGTACGTTGGGCCGCCAAGCAAATGAGCAAAAAGAGCGAAGCGCCAACTTGGCGCTTGCTGATCGTTGCAGCCGACGCGAGCTGGATCTTTATCGGTCTTTACGGGCTTTCGATCTGGAAGGATGAATTCATCACCTGGCTCGGCGCCGGCAAACTGCTGAGCACTCTTGATTGGGGCAACAGCTTGCAACTGATCGGCGTTGCCTATGCCGCGGAGAACTTCATACCCGTCGAATTTCGCGAGCCCGACTGGCTGACACAGGCGCAGAGCCTGTTCTTCTACGCCCTCTTGCCGATGGTCTGGCTGGTGATGGCGGCAATCATCAACGGCTATGAACTTTCCGCGGTCGGTCCCCGCACCATGCCGGCACGGACCAGTGCACGGAGCTGGCGCAAATGGCTCATCGATTTTCTCGAACACTTCGTCAGCGACTATCGCTCGCGTTATGGGCCGGTCTGGACCTGTCTGAAGCTGACACTCGGCGCAGGGCTTGCAACCTTGCTCACCTTCATCGTCGCCTATCGCCTGATCGGTTGGCTTGGGGCCTGGCTCTGGTTTGCAACAACGCGCCTGCTCGGCGTCGAAGAGTTCGCGACCTGGGAGTTTGTATCCAGCATCCTGGTCGTCTTCATCGGCAGTCCCAGCGATCTCGACGGCGGCATCTTGCTCGATGCCATGCGCATCTCGCTGCTGGCAGCCATACTCGAACGAGCCATTTCGCAGGCAACACCTGCGGTGGCCCCTGAAGCGCCGCGCATCTTATCAGACGCGCAAAGGTTGCTGTAACACTTTGAATTGCTGCGGGCGTGCAATCCTATCGTCGCACCTGATGTCCGAACTTCGGCTAGCGACCAAAGGGGAAGTTCGACCCAATGCGGGCCTGACGCGTCGACGCGAACCTGTCGGGCGCGTTGCGTGATTAGGCAGGAACGTAGGTCCCAACCTGATCACGTCATCCCGGATACCAGGCGTCAGATTCTATCCACTAACCACGCTTCCATTTGAATACGAGCGCGCCGTCGCCTGCTCCCAGAACCTCGACCACGAGCGAAAGATCGCTTGCCTTGGCCGGCACCATAAAACTTTCCGCCATTCTGACTGTGCGGCCGTTTCCGGCATTTCCAAAAGCGAGGCTCGAACAGCGCGGGCGATCCGCCACTTCGGGATACATCTCGCGCACGATTGGTTCCGTCAGCATCAAGGGCTCGAAGCGCCGCCCCTCCGCATCCACCAGCCGAACGCGGCACGCACTCTCAGCCAGCATTGCCAGATCTTTCGGTTCGCTCTCGAATTCCGCCAGAACAACGCGCGCGTCATCAGATGGACCGGGCAGTCGTTTCAGATCCGCAAGCTTCCATTGCCCGCCCGCATAGGGCTGGACCACACCGCTTTCGACGATGATGTCGCGCTTACCGGAAAACAAAGGCATCTCACGCAAACTATCCCAGGCGTGGACCACTATCGCCAATGGCAGCACGGCGACGAGTGCCACGAGGCAGGTCCAGAACAGGCGTCTTTCGCTCATGACCTGCCTCTCGTCATTTTGCAGCCAGCGTCCACGGCATGCTGCCGCTGCCGCGCGCAAGCGTGATCGATGGTTTGATTTCCAGTGGTGCCTTCTGGTCGAGCGCGATCCAAAGTTCTTCGCCGAGAGGGGTCAGACCAGAGCGCGCGATGAGCAGACGACCGCCGCTGATCGCCGTCTCGGGCAACTCGAATGCTACGAGCACCGGCTTGGGCAAGCCCGGCTCCAGTCGCTCCGTCGGCAGATAGCCACGCATGGTCGAGAAGCGTTGACTAAGGGCATAGCGGATTCCGCTTGGCGACAACCATCCTGCTGATAGCAACGTCAGGCTCTCTTTCTTGGCAACCGCTGCACCTTCGATGACCAACCAGACACCCGAGCTTGAATAGTCGCGCACCCGTCCGAAGCTCTCGGTCTTGACCGCCCGCGCCAGATGCACATTCGCGGCACCATAGGCAAAGGCATGGCTTTCCACCCGCTCGCCCGCTTTGCCACGGATCGCAATCGGCGACGTGATATCGCCATAGCCCGGCGTGTTGTGCTGCATGGCGTAGAGCACGAGAGCGCCAAGTCCGAGCAACAGGATTGTACGCAACCCGGCGATCATCGCACTGCCTCGTCCGTTTGCCCGCTTACGGCCAGTTCGACGATGGCGGCCTTGCCGTCATCAAACCATCCGGGCGCGCCATAGAGATTGTCGCGCGGTTTGTAGATCTGCTTGGCGACCGAAAAGCGCAGCGCCTTCGGGTTCGGCAAACCCTCCGGCCATTCCCAAACAGCGATGAGTTTCTCCGGCATGCCAGGGTTGATCGCGCTCGCGATCCATTTGTCACGGGCGAGGTAGTAGACCGGCTCTGGAAGTTGGACCGACATCGGCGTCTCGATCGAGACGAGCTGCATGAACGCATTGCTTGTCGCGGCCGAGCGATTGTCGAGTTCAAGGTCGACCGTCAGGAACCGCTTGGGGTCGACTGGCTTGGTTCCCGTAGGGGGAACTTCCGCCATCGAGGCATTGTTTATCGTGATAACCCAACGACCTGTGTCGATTGGCTCGCCCATCCTGGCAAGCTCAACGGGAGCGGGATTGGCCGCCTGATAGACTGCGGTTGCGAAGGAGGCGGCCGCAGCCGCCATGCCTCCGATGCCCGTCACGAGCATCGCCAGAAGACGCCGCTTCAATTTCGACCGTCGCGCGATCGACATCGCACCTCCGCCCAGGTTTGATCGCTCCTGCAACCGCAAGATAGTATGGCTTGGCCGAGAAATCAAAGTTCTCAGGCTTTTCAGCGGTCCCCATCGCACTACGGCAGGCACCGCCGAGATCATTCTTCACTTATCTTGATCTTGCGGACCTTTCCAAAACTCTTGTCTAAGGCGGGCAGCCGCCTCTCGTAGTTGACCTTGACATGGGGGGACGCACCGTGGTCGCTCTCCTTCATCAGGACGACGACCAGCCGACTGTCTGCGAGGGAGAGATGCACCTCAAACGGTTCATCCGCCTGTTTGGCGCCGATGTTAGGCCGCCATCGCCCAGTTCCGCTGGCGTAGGATGTCGGGCCGTAACTGTTGGCAGTCACAACTGCCGACCAGCCCGCTTCGCTGACAACGGTAAGGACAGTGCCGTGCCGAACAACGCTGAGGCAGCCTTGGCAGCGTATGAGCGTCGCGCCCACTTCGCGCCAGAGCCCAGAAATTCCGCTATCGTCCGCCCGCACGGATTGCGCCGCCAGCAGCAAAGTACCGATCAAAACCAGTAAGCCTACACGTCCGCTCACCGAAGCTCGTCTCCACCAATCCGTTCAGACATTTCCTATTGGTCGACTGGGCACAAAGATCAACTTTTGCAGGCAAAAACGAATTAACGCAACCCGGCAGATTACGTTTCGATCCGCAATTTCATTCGGTCGGCGGCAAAACAGCTGCGGGAATACTCCACGGGCTTGCCGTCGAGGTCCGCATTGACCGACTGCGCCTCCAGCACGATCGCACCAGCCGAGAGTTTCAGCATCGAGAGTTCGTCGCTGTCGGCATGGCGGGCGACGATCTCGGTCGAAACGCGCACGTAGTCGTCAAGGCCGTGGGCGGCAAACGCTTTGGTTACGGAATGCCGTTGCTCGAACTCTTCCGCCATGCGGGGAAACCGGGCGGCGGGATAGTAACTTGACGAAACGGAGAGCGGACGGCCATCGCCGCTGCTGACGGTGCGCAATTCGATCACCGGTTCACCCGGCGCGATACCCAGTGCCGAGGCAATGTCGCCAAATGCCTTCAGTTCGGCATGGCCGAGCAGGCGGGTGCCGATCTCCTTCACCTGCCGGCCGAGACCCTGCGAGAAGCGGGTGCGACGCGAGATTGGATAGCTCACCCTCTCCTTGCGCTCGATCATCGTACCGCGGCCCTGGACGGCACGAACCAACCCTTCCTCGGCAAGGGCTGCCAGTGCACTCCTGACGGTGTGCCTGTTGACGCCAAACTCGCCCGCAAGCACCGTTTCGGGCGGCACCATGCCGGCAGCGTCGTAGTCGCCATTGCTGATCGCCAGCCGGATCCGGTCTGCGATCTGCCGCCAGAGTGCGACCCCTGTCTGCCGTTCAACCACTTTTCGCATTGCCATGTCACAAGCCTGTCATTTGCGGACGCTAATGAAAAGTATAAGATGTGCACTTGTCTAGATCAATAGACATTTGAGGTGAAAATGATGGATGCGAAGCTGAAACAGGAAAGTCCGCCGGAGATGGCGCGCAAGGAAGGCATGCGGCTGCTGGCCCGCGCGTCTTCGGAAGAACTCATGGCCGCCTGGGAGGCACTTGCCGACAAGCCTGATGTGTCGCCCGTGCGCGGACCGGAAACGGGCTTGGTCATGGTTCGCGGCCGCATCGGCGGCGGCGGCGATGCCTTCAATCTGGGCGAGGCAACCGTATCGCGCGCGACGATCCGGCTTTCGACCGGCGAAATCGGCCATGGCCAGTTGCTGGGCACTGACAAGCAGCGCGCCCGCCTTGCTGCAATCTTCGATGCGCTCTTCCAGCGTGAAGCCGACCGCCCGGCCGTCGAGGCGCTTCACCGCGCAATTGCTTCGCGCATCGAGGCGGAGGACCGCCGCAGCGCAGAGGAAACCGCCGCGACACGCGTCGACTTTTTCACCATGGTTCGCGGAGACGACTGATGGCCAGCCAATCGCAAATCTATGCCGGCGCCTTCGCCGACCCGGTCTTTTCCGCCCAATCCGTATTCAAGAGCCTGATGGACGGCTTTGCCCGCCCGGGGCAGATCATCCGCCTGGAGGCGTCGAGCATCCCGCCGGCGCCAATGGGCGCGGCTGCCGGAGCCGTGGCCTTGACGCTGTGCGATCACGACACGGCAGTCTGGCTCACGCCCGCCCTTGGCAAATCCGCAGTACCGCAGTGGATCGCGTTCCACACCGGCGCACCGGTGACGGACACCAAAACCGATGCACGCTTTGCCTTTGTCGAGAAGGGCGCGCCGGTTCCGGGCTTCGACCAGTTTTCGCTCGGCACGCAGGAATACCCGGATCGCTCGACGACGCTCGTCATCGAGATTGAGGCGCTGACCGGCGGCGAACCGCTGACCGCCCACGGACCTGGTATCAAGGACGACATCACCATTGCGGTGCGTGGCCTGCCTGAAGTCTTCCTCGACTTTTGGAGCGCCAACCGCGCGATTTTCCCGCGCGGCATCGACCTCGTGCTGACATCAGGCGACAGCGTTCTCTGCCTGCCGCGCACCACCCGACTCGTTCGCCAGGAGGTTTAACCCATGTATGTTGCAGTGAAGGGCGGCGAAGCCGCCATTGCCAACGCCCATCGCCTCCTTGCCGATCGGCGCCGCGGCGACCGCGCCCTACCGTCGATCACCATCCAGCAGGTCGTCGAACAGCTCGGCCTTGCCGTCGATCGCGTCATGGCCGAAGCCTCGCTTTACGACCGTGAGCTCGCAGCCCTTGCCGTGCGCCAGGCGCGCGGTGACATGATCGAGGCGATCTTCATCCTGCGCGCCTACCGCACGACGCTGCCGCGCTTCGGCTATTCCGAGCCGGTCGATACCGCGACCATGAAGGTCGAGCGCCGCGTCTCGGCCACCTACAAGGACCTGCCCGGCGGACAATTGCTGGGCCCAACCTTCGACTACACCCATCGTCTGCTCGACCCCTCGTTGATCGACGACGCAGCGGTCGAGGAGCCTGAAGTCAAGGAGCCTGGCGAACATGTGATGCGCGTCTCCGACATTCTCGACGGCGAAGGGCTGATCGAAGGCGACGGCCGCATGCCCGAAGGCCATGTCATGGGCGACCTCACCCGCGAGCCGATGGAATTTCCAATGGCCCGCGACCTGCGCCTGCAGGCCCTGGCACGCGGCGACGAGGGCTTTCTGCTGGCGCTCGCCTACTCGACCCAGCGCGGCTATGGCCGCACGCATCCCTTCGTCGGCGAAGTCCGCATCGGCGAAGTCGAAGTCGAACTGGACCTGCCCGAGCTCGGCTTTGCCGTCTCCCTCGGCGTCATCCGCGTCACCGAGTGCCAGATGGTCAACCAGTTCATGGGATCGGCGAAACAGCCGCCGCAGTTCACCCGCGGCTACGGCCTCGTCTTCGGCCAAAGCGAACGCAAGGCCATGTCGATGTCACTCGTCGACCGCGCGTTGCGCACCGACGAATTCAGCGAAGACATCGTTGCGCCGGCGCAGGACCAGGAATTCGTGATTTCTCATGCGGACAACGTGCAGGCGACCGGTTTCGTCGAACACCTGAAGCTGCCGCACTATGTCGATTTCCAGGCTGAACTCGACCTCGTTCGGCGCATGCGCCGCGACTATGACGCTGCCCGCGCCGGCGGCCAGGACGGCATGAAGGAGGCCGCCGAATGACCGACCTTGCCACCTACAACTTTGCCTATCTGGACGAGCAAACCAAGCGGATGATCCGCCGCGCCATTCTGAAGGCGATCGCCATCCCAGGTTACCAGGTTCCCTTCGCCTCGCGCGAAATGCCGATGCCCTACGGCTGGGGCACCGGCGGCGTGCAGGTTACCGCGTCGATCCTCGGACCGAAGGACGTGCTGAAGGTCATCGACCAGGGTGCCGACGACACCACCAACGCCGTGTCGATCCGCGCCTTCTTCCAGAAGGTCGCCGATGTCGCAGTGACGACGAAGACTAAGGAAGCAACCATCATTCAGACGCGCCACCGCATTCCCGAGGAAGGCCTCAGGGAGGGCCAGACGCTGGTCTACCAGGTGCCGATCCCGGAGCCCCTGCGCTTCCTCGAGCCGCGTGAGACCGAGACCCGCAAGATGCACGCGCTCGAAGAATACGGGTTGATGCATGTGAAGCTCTATGAGGACATTGCCCGCAACGGCCATATCGCCACCACCTATGCCTATCCGGTGAAGGTCGAGGGTCGCTACGTCATGGATCCCTCGCCGACGCCGAAGTTCGACAATCCGAAGATGCACATGTCGGAAGCGCTCCAGCTTTTCGGCGCCGGCCGTGAAAAGCGCATCTATGCGGTTCCGCCCTATACCGAGGTCGTCAGCCTCGATTTCGACGATCACCCGTTCGAAGTGCAGAAGTTCGACAAGCCCTGCGCCCTCTGCGGCGCCGAGAACGTCTATCTCGACGAAGTGGTGCTCGACGACAAGGGCGGACGCATGTTCGTCTGCTCCGACACCGACCATTGCGAAGACCGCCGCGACTGCGGCCATGCTGGACACATGCTTGCCCGCCAGGAGGCCGCAGAATGAGTGCCGTACCGCTTCTGAAAGTCAACGACGTCTCGAAATTCTACGGAAGCCGCATCGGGTGCCGGAACGTCTCCTTCGACCTCTTCCCCGGCGAAGTGCTGGCGATCGTCGGAGAATCCGGCTCGGGCAAGACGACGCTTCTGTCCTGCCTTTCGACCCGGTTGATGCCGACATCCGGCATCGTCGAATACCATATGCGCGACGGCCAGTATCGGGATCTCGCCCGCATGGGCGAGGCCGAGCGACGCTTCCTGATGCGCACCGACTGGGGCTTCGTCCACCAGAACCCGGCCGATGGCCTCAGAATGACGGTCTCGGCCGGTGCCAATGTCGGCGAGCGCCTGATGGCCGTTGGCGACCGGCACTATGGCAACATCCGTGCCGCCGCCAGCGACTGGCTCGAGCGTGTCGAGATCGGCATCGACCGCATCGACGACCAGCCCCGCGCCTTTTCGGGCGGCATGCGCCAGCGCCTGCAGATTGCCCGCAATCTCGTCACCTCCCCTCGCCTCGTCTTCATGGACGAGCCGACCGGCGGCCTTGACGTTTCGGTGCAGGCTCGCCTGCTCGATCTCGTGCGCGGGCTTGTGCACGATCTTGGCCTTGCCGCCATCATCGTCACCCACGATCTCGCTGTCGCACGGCTTTTGTCGCACCGCATGATGGTGATGAAGGACGGCGCCGTCATCGAGCAGGGGCTAACCGACCGCGTGCTCGACGATCCGCGCGAGCCCTATACCCAGCTCCTCGTCTCCTCCATCCTGCAGGTATGACGCATGATCCCGAAAAGTAAAAATCGGTTTTCGATCAAGATCATGCGCAAAGGAAAGTAAGAATCATGGCTACGCCCCTAGTTGTTTCCGAAGTCGCAAAGAGCTTCACCATGCACCTGCGCGACGGCGTGCGCCTGCCTGTCGTCGCCAACGTCTCCTTCTCGGTCAAATCAGGCGAATGCGTCGTCCTTGGCGGCCCCTCAGGCGTCGGCAAAAGCTCTATCCTAAAAATGCTCTACGGCAATTACGGCGTCGATGAGGGCCAGATCCTGATGGAGCACGACGGCAAGCTGGTGAACCTCGCCACTGCCGAACCGCGCACCGTGCTTGAAGTCCGGCGCGCAACGCTCGGATATGTCAGCCAGTTCCTGCGCGTCGTGCCGCGTGTCTCGGCGCTCGATATCGTCGCCGAGCCGCTGCAGGCGCGTGGCGTCGCCATGGAAGATGCCCGCGCACGGGCCGCCGAGCTTCTGTCTAAGCTCAACCTGCCGAAAGAACTATGGTCGTTGCCGCCAGCCACGTTCTCCGGCGGCGAGCAGCAGCGCGTCAACATCGCCCGCGGCTTCATCACCGACCACAAGATCCTGCTTCTCGACGAACCGACGGCTTCGCTGGACGCGAAAAACCGTGCGGTGGTCGTCGAGATGATCGCCGAGAAGAAGGCGAAGGGAACGGCATTGATCGGCATCTTCCACGATGAGGAAGTCCGCGACGCGGTGGCTGACCGCATTCTCGACGTATCGGCCTTCTCACCGCGAAAGGCAGCCGCATGAGCCATAAACTCGGTCTTGAGCCTTTCATCCACCCGACCGCGAGCGTCAACAACTCGACGCTCGGCCGCTACACCGAAATCCAGGAGCGCTCGCGCCTGGAAGAGGTCGAATTCGGCGACTACTCCTACATCATGCAGGACGGCTCGATCTGGTGCGCGACGGTCGGCAAATTCGTCAATATCGCTGCCGCGGTGCGCATCAACGCCACCAACCATCCGACCTGGCGCGCAACGCTGCATCACTTCACCTATCGCGCTCCGAACTACTGGGACGATACCGAAGTCGATCACGATCTTTTCGCCTGGCGCCGGTCGAACCGGGTGACGATCGGCCATGACGTCTGGATCGGTCACGGTGCGACGGTGCTGCCAGGCGTCAATGTCGGCAACGGTGCGGTAATCGGAGCCGGCGCTGTCGTCTCCAAGGACGTGGCACCCTATACGATCGTCGGCGGCGTGCCGGCAAAGCTCATCCGCGATCGGTTCAATGCCGGTATCGGCGAACGGATGGACAGCCTTGCCTGGTGGGATTGGGACCATCAGCGCCTGCGCAAGGCGCTCGACGATTTCCGCGAGCTGACGGCCGAAGAGTTTCTCGTTCGCTACGCCTGAGCACGCCGACATCAGCGCCGCAGTTGGGGCCGAAGCTGCCCCGCGGCAGAAACGCCTCGAAAGTCCGGATTGGTGGGGGTTTGCGGACGCTAGGGAGCGTCATGTGAAGTTGGATGTTCGCCGTCGAGCGCGCTTTCTTCAGTCCTGGATTGCAAACTAACTGATTGCAACTAGTATATATCACCCAGAATCACAAAGCTTATCGGGGGTAAGGACAATCATTTCCACCGACAAAGAAAGCCGACAGGCATCCGCAAGTTAAACCGCAGTGCGCGATAGGGATATACACTATGCAAGCGGGATAAAGCCATGCGAAGTGACGTAAACATCACATCGAATACATATTGCAGATTATGCCGTTCCTGGCGCATAAATGTCATCGGCACCGCCCTGGAAAAAAGGTGGCGGACGTTGGCCGAATAGAGGAACTGCACTGACCTTGTGACTTTGAATTTTCTTCTCTGCCACTCACCGGAAGGAACACGGAGATGGCTGTATGAAGTTGCTCAGAGAACCTCTACTGCATTTCGCCGTCGCCGGCGCTGTCATGTTTGGCGGCTACTCATGGTTGCATGACAATCGGGCGCAGGACGGGGCTGAACCTGTCCGCATCGGCGAGGGCGACATCCGATGGCTGAGGCAGACGTGGTCGAGCCAATGGTTACGTGATCCGACCGCCGGCGAGTTGAAGGGAATGGTCGACGGTCTCCTGAACGAAAGGCTTCTGGCACGCGAGGCCAAGGAGATGAGCCTCGATCAGGATGACACCATCATCCGCCGCCGCCTGGCGCAAAAACTCAAATTCATGATTGAGGACACCGCCCAACTGGCTGAGCCGACTGAGGCGGAACTGCGGAAATTCTACGCCGCCAACTCGTCGCGCTTCGAGACGCCTGGCAAGTTGTCGTTCAAGCAGGCCTACTTCAGTCCCGAGCGCCGCGTTGACGCTGCGGCAGACGCCAAGGCGGCGCTCGCCAAATTGAACGGCGGCGACGTCGAGCCGGCGGCAGGCGACCGGCTGCTCCTCGGGAACAGCTTCGACGATGCAGACGCAGCGGCTATTTCGGCCATGTTCGGTGCCGATTTCGCGCACGACGTCCTGGCACTTCAACCGGGCGGGTGGAGCGGACCGGTGAAATCCGGCTATGGCTTCCATCTGGTGTTTGTCACACAGCGCGCGTCGGCAACTCCGAAACCTTTCGAAACGGCGCGCGACGCTGTTCTCGCCGAGTGGCGCAGCGCGAAGCAAGCCGAACTTACCCGCAATTATCTCGCCGAGCTTCGCAGGAAGTATGGAGTCGAACTGGATGACGGCGTGAGCGCGACTCTGGGTTCCGAGCCCGCGTCGAAGGCGGCTGCGAAATGAGCGCGCGACCCCGCCCATCCGTGTTCGTGCGAGAGGCTTGCCCCGCAGTGAGGTTGGTCTGGCTGGTTGCACTTACAGTGGCTGCCATGCTGTTCTCGGAGGCCGCCTTCGCCCATGAAGTGCGCCCTGCCTACCTCAGCATTCGGGAAGAAGCGCCGAACGAGTTGCGCGTACTCTTCAAGACGCCCATGCAGGGCAATGCGCGGCTGGCGCTGAAAGCCTTGTTCTCCGGCAGGATCGAGATGATGACCCCGGTCGTCTCGCATCCGACCGGCGATGCGATGGTACAGACCTGGCGCATCCGAACCTTGGAGCCACTCGCCGGCCAGACGGTGCTGATCGACGGGTTGCAGAACACCATGACCGACGCCCTGGTCCACCTGGTTCTTGCCAATGGCAACACCTGGACGGCTCGGCTGACACCCGGCGCGCCATCTGCGCTGATACCCGCATCGCAAAGCACCTGGGGCGTCTTTACCACCTATGTTCGGCAGGGCATCGAGCACATCGCGTTTGGCTTCGATCACCTGCTCTTCGTCGCCGCTCTGATGCTGATCGTGCGCGACTGGCGCAAGCTGGTGAAGGCGGTTACCGCCTTCACCGTTGCTCACTCGATCACGTTGACCTGCGCGACGCTCGGCTGGGTGACACTGCCATCGCGACCAGTCGAGGCGATGATCGCCATCAGCATCGTCATGGTGGCGGCAGAGATCGTGCGCATGGAGCGTGGCCAGACCAGCCTTGCGATCACCAGTCCATGGATGGTGGCCTTCGCCTTCGGGCTGCTGCATGGTTTCGGTTTCGCTGGCGCGCTTGTCGAAATCGGCTTGCCGCAAGGCGACATTCCGCTGGCATTGGTGGGGTTTAATTTCGGGGTCGAACTTGGGCAACTGGCGTTCATCGGAGTATTGCTGACGCTGGTGCAAGTTGTCCGTCGCTTTGCCGCAATGCCGCGCGGGGCAGCCGTTGCTTCGGCGTACGCGATCGGGATTGTCGCGGCATTTTGGTGCGTCCAGCGGCTTGACGCCATGTTCCTGTAGGGCAGCGCAAGCCGTGAAGTTCTTACAGTTCGTTGAGTAGGAAAGATGAGAGCGAGAAGTTAACCGTCGATCGGGAGGATGTCATGCGCGTTATGATGCCTTTGGCCGGATTGGCCTTGGTTGCGACCACGGCATTTGGTTACCCCACACTGGCACAGGAAACCATAGATAAGGGGACGCTCGATCCCAATATGGTCGACACACTCTTCCCGAAGCCGGGGTATTCGCCTTACGCCGGCAATAGGTTCCCCTCCCGTCCGCTGTTTGGCGATACGCACCTGCACACGTCTCAGTCGTTCGACGCCATCGCCTTCGGCAACTCCCTCGGACCGGAGGAAGCCTATCGCTTCGCACGCGGCGAGGAAGTCATCTCCTCGACCGGTCAGCATGCACGATTGAGCCGCCCGCTTGATTTTCTGGTCGTGTCCGATCACGCCGAGAACATGGGCACGCTGGGCGAAATCAAGACCGGAAACCCGACCTTGATGAATGATCCTGAACTGAAACGCTGGAACCAGATGATGGCAGCCGGCGGCGACCAGGCGATGAACGTCTACTACGAAATCATGGCGAGCGTCGGCGGTGGAGGCAAGCGTTTGCCGGCTGCGCTTCGTTCGGACGAACTGACGCGGTCGGTATGGCAAAAGAACGTCCAGGCTGCGGATAAATACAACGATCCCGGCACGTTTACTGCGTTGATCGGCTATGAGTGGTCATCCAACACCGGCGGCAACAACTTGCATCGCGTGGTCGTCTTCCGCGATGGCGCGGAAAAGACGGAGCCGATCCTGCCATTCTCGTCCTTGCAGAGCGACAATCCGGAAGACCTATGGAAGGCTCTCCAAAACTACCAGACGAAGACCGGCGGCAGCGTGCTCGCCATCCCTCATAACGGTAATCTGTCGAACGGCCTGATGTTCCCGTTGATCAATCCCGTCGGAGGAAAGCCTATCACCGCGGAGTATGCGCGCACCCGCGCAAGCCTTGAGCCACTGATGGAAGTTACCCAGATGAAAGGCGACGGGGAGACGCATCCTACTCTGTCGCCGACTGACGAGTTCGCCAACTTCGAGCGGTGGGATATGGGCAACCTCGACCTGAGTGCGGCGAAAACTCCTGATATGCTGCAGTTCGAGTATGCGCGCTCGGCCCTCAAGAACGGCCTGAAACTCGATAAAGAGCTTGGCGTGAACCCGTACAAATATGGATTGATCGGATCGACGGATTCCCACACGTCGCTCGCCGCGGTCGAAGAGAACAACTTCTTTGGCAAACTCCCTGCGGCAGAACCGAGCGCCGGCCGCGCGACACACCCAATCGCTAAGTTCGGCGACAAGGAGGTCATGGGCTGGGAAGTCGTTTCGAGCGGCTATGCTGCCGTCTGGGCGATGGAGAACACGCGTGAAGCCATCTTCGACGCGATGAAACGTAAGGAGGTCTACGCCACCACTGGGCCGCGGATGCTGGTTCGGCTGTTTGGCGGATGGGAGTTCGCCGAGGCGGACGCCAAGACGCGAAGCCCGGCAGCGGTCGGATACGCCAAGGGTGTTCCGATGGGAGGCGACCTGCCGCCCGCGCCCGCAGGGAAAAAGGCTCCTACGTTTCTGGTGGCCGCGCTGAAGGACCCGATCGGCGCGAACCTCGACCGCTATCAGATCGTCAAGGGCTGGATGGATGCGGCGGGGCAATTGCACGAGCAAGTCTATGACGCCGCATGGTCCGGAGAACGTAAGCCTGGCACTGACGGCAAGGTGCCGCCTGTGGGAAACACGGTTGACGTCGCCGACGCCACCTGGACCAATACCATCGGCGCGCCAGAGTTGATCTCGGTCTGGACCGACCCCGCCTTCGACCCGGCCCAGCGCGCCTTCTACTACGCCAGAGTGTTGGAAATCCCGACGCCGCGTTGGACAGCCTACGACGCGAAGTACTTCGGCGTCACCATGCCGCCCGAAGTGCCAATGTCGTCGCAGGAGCGGGCATACACGTCGCCGATCTGGTACAATCCGGGGGGTTAGAAGGTTCATACGCGCCCCGCGCGCAACGACCTAGCAAAGACTGGTCTTTGCTACGGACATCAGCGCAAGGCGCGCAAAAGTTTGCAGCGGTTTTGCGATAACGACACGCGTAACAAGACAACAAAAAGGGCGCGGTTGGGAGGACCCGCGCCCTTTTTGTGAGGAATGGACCGGACGGCGTTATCAGGCGTCGACGGCTTCCTTCAGAAAGTCGGCGGCGACGCGGGCGGTGAGCGCCAGCGACACGGCGCCTGCATCCGGATGGCCGATGCTCTTTTCCGCAAGCGGCCGAGCACGGCCGAGTTTCGGCGTCAGGCTGGACGTGGCGTCAGCCGCATCGCTGGCAGCCTTGGCCGCCGCCTCCCAAGCCTTGCTCAACGACTTCAGGTTTTCAAATTCCCGCTCCAACGTGTCGACGAACGGCACGAGGGCGTCGACCAAGGTCTTGTCGCCGACGCGGGCGCGTCCGAGACGGGTGACGCCGTCGAGCGCGAGCCGCGCACCTTCGATGATGGCCGCATCCGCAGGCTTGTCGTTGTCGGAAAATGCATTGCTCCAGGAGCGAAGAAGCAGGCCCCAGATTGCACCCGACGTGCCGCCCGCGCGATCGGCCCAGGCATCGCCCGCAGCGGCAAGCACGCTGGCAGCACCCGCGCCGGCTGTCACCGCAGAATTCGCGGCCTCCTGAGCCGCCGCCGAACCGCGGCGCATGCCCTGGCCATGGTCGCCGTCGCCGGCAAAGGCGTCGATACGGCCGAGTTCGTCTTCAGCTTGCTTCAGGGCATCGGCAACCTTGCCGATCAACCGGGCAATGCACTTGCCGCTTTCCCTGGATGCCTGCGACGCAGGCGCGAAGGTCGCAGGACCATCCTCATCGGAAATCGTATCGGTCGCCGGCTCCGCGTTGATGATCGCGCCCTTGCGCAGCACCGGTGCATCGCATGGCGCACGCCAGTAGGTTTCAAGCTCTTCGTCGAGCCAGAGCAGCGACAGCGAGCAGCCCTGCATGTCCAGGCTGGTGACGAACTCGCCGCATTCCGGATCGACGATTTCGAGGCCAGCCGCCTTCAATTCCTTTTCGACGGCGATCCAAAGAACGAAAAGCTCTTCGTACTTGGTCGAGCCGAGGCCGTTCAGCACCGGCGCGACCTTTACCGTCCCGGCCGGACGCTCGGCCAGCAGTTTGCCGACAAGCAATTTCGCAAGCTCGGTGGCCGTTACGACCTTTTCTTCGCTGATGCCCGGCTCGCCGTGAATGCCAAGACCGAGCGCCATTTCGCCCTTCGGAACCGTGAAGAGCGGATGGTTCGCGCCCGGCAGGGTGCAGCCGCCGAAAGCGACCCCGAAAGAGACGGTGCGATCATTGGCAAGGCGGCTGACGCGCTCGACCTCGTCCAGCGACAGACCGGCTTCGGCCGCAGCGCCTGCAATCTTGAACACCACGAGATCGCCGGCGATGCCGCGGCGCTTAGGCGCCGTTTCAGCGGCGGCGCTGGCAACATCGTCAGTCACCGGCACGATGCGCACGTCGATGCCTTCGGCTCGAAGCCTCTCGGCGGCAACGCCGAAATTCAGCACGTCCCCGGCATAGTTTCCGAAACCGAGGAGAACGCCGCCGCCCTGGTCGGCATGACGGCAGACACGCGCAACGGCAGCGGTCGACGGCGAGGCAAAGACGTCGCCGGCGACGGCAGCATCAGCCATGCCCGGGCCGACATAACCTGCAAAGGCCGGATAATGGCCGGAGCCACCACCGATAACGACGGCGACCTTGCCCTTGGGCACCTTGGTCGAGCGCACGACGCCGCCCTTCACCAGGCGGACATTGCGGGCATAGATGGAGCTGAAGCCGGCGAGCGCGGTTACGGCGAAATCTTCCGGTGCGTCAAAGATCGTGGTCATCGCTACTTGTTCCTTAGTCGCGAGGCAGAATGCGCCTCAGATAGTCCCGATTGGTTGCGCTGACGGAAAGGCCATCGCCACCGTAATGCTCGCAGAGGAACGGGCTCTGGAACCCGTGCGAAAGCGCCATGCGAATGGCGGAACGGTAGTTGATCACACCGAACTCCAGCGGGGCTGGATGGGTGACGATCAGCCCCGACGTTTCGTCCTCGGTGCGGTTGTAATTCTTGACGTGCCAGTATTTGGCAAAGGGTGCAACCTTCGCCATCATTTCCTGCCAGTGCTCGACCGGACGATGCAGGCGGACCAGGTTGCCGAGGTCGGCGTTGATGCCGACATTCGCAAGACCGACGTCGGTAACGAAGCGCACGGCGCTGTCGGCCGAACCGATATAGGTGTCTTCGTACATCTCGAGCGCCAACTCGATGCCCAGCTCTTCGGCGTGGCTGCCGAGCTCGCGGATGCGCGAAACGCCCTTCTGCCAGATGGCTGCATCATCAGGGTTCTTGACGCCATCGACGGTCCAGAACCACAGCGCCTTCTTCTGTGCATCGGTCAACGGACCGAAGAACCCGAAGGAGACTGAACCTGCCCCGATGGCCGCAGCCGTATCGATCACCCGGTGACCATAGGCGAGATAGTCGTCACCATGAACAGGATCGATGACGCTGCGACGCGCAGTCGAGATCCCCGGCATGGTCAGGCCGAGATCGCGCGTCAATGCGACGAAGCTTTCGAGCCGTGCCGGTGACAAATCGGCAAGACGGATCCAGCTGTCGGTCGGGTCGAGTTCGGTGAAACCGGCATCGACGACGTCATCGAGCGTCAGTGCCCACTCCTCGACCGACTGGTCCTGAACCGAGCGGCCGTCTGCCAGCATGTTCGGATACTGGATCATGGCGGCAGCGATCGGCCAGGTGTCACGGTTCCATTTGCGCGGCGCGTTTGCCATGGCGTTTCCCCAATTTTTTGAAGTTTGGTGCGGCGGCTCCGTCAAGCCGCCGCGCTACCGTCGCCCGGCGATGTTGCATCATCGTCCTTGCGCTTGCGAACCAGGGCGATCAGTCCGAAGACGACAGGCGACAGCAGCATTGCCAGGCCAAGCGCCATCAACGACGAAACCAGCGCATTTGACCAGAAAATATTCAGCGATCCGCTCGACAGAAGCATCGACTGGCGGAAGGCATCCTCGGCCTTGTCGCCGAGCACCATGGCCAGAACCAGCGGCGCCAGCGGATAGTCGAGCTTCTTGAAGACGTAGCCCAGCACGCCGAAGCCGATGACCATGAAGATGTCGGAGACGGAATTTGCCACCTGATAGGCGCCGGAGAAGATGACGGCGACGATGATCGGGCCGATGATCGAGAACGGCACGCGCAGGATCGAGGCATAGAGCGGCACGGTGGCAAGCACCAGGATGACGGCGACGACATTGCCGAGATACATCGAGGCGATCAGGCCCCAGACGAAGTCGGGCCGGTCGGTAAACAGCATCGGACCGGGGGTCAGGCCCCAGATCATCAGGCCGCCCATCATGACGGCAGCCGTGGCCGAACCTGGAACGCCGAGCGCCAGCATCGGCAACAGTGCCGAGGTTCCGGCCGAATGGTCGGCGGTCTCGGGTGCTACGATGCCACGCGGGTCGCCCTTGCCGAACTTCGACTTGTCGCGCGCCGAACGACGGGCGACGCCATAGCTCATGAAGGAGGCTGCGGTCGGGCCGGCAGGCGTGATGCCCATCCAGATGCCGATGATGGTCGAGCGCGCGATCGTCAGCCAATAGCGCGGGATCTCGACCAGCGTACGGCCAATTTCGGCGAGCCTGACGCGCGCCTTGATGCCTTCGAAGCGCAGCCCCTCTTCCGTCGTCAGCAACAGTTCGCCGATGCCGAAGAGGCCCATGACGGCGATCAGGAAGCTGACGCCCTTGATCAGGGTCGGGATGTCGAAGGTCAGGCGCAGATCGCCGGAGATTGTGTCCATGCCGACCGATGCAAGCGCAAAACCAACCATCATCGACACGAGCGTCTTGAACGGCGATTGCGCCCCCATCGAGATGAAGCTTGCAAAGGCGAGGAAGTAGACCGCGAAATATTCGGGCGAGGAAAAGCGCAGCGCGAAATTCGCGACCCAGCCCGACAGGAGCGTGATCATCACGACGCCGGCAAGTGCGCCGATGCCGGCCGAGACGAAGGCCAGCGTCAAGGCGCGGCTCGCCTGGCCTGCCTTGGCCATCGGATAGCCGTCGAAGGTGGTTGCGACCGACGAGGGCTCGCCTGGAATATTGAACAGGATGGATGTCGTCGAGCCGCCGAACAGCGCTCCCCAATACATGCAGGAGAGCAGGATGATGGCGGAGATCGGATCCATGGAGAAGGTCAGCGGCAACAGCAGCGAGACGCCGTTGGGCGCGCCCAGGCCGGGCAGAACGCCGACCAGAATGCCGAGCGTGACGCCGACCATCATCAGCAGGATGTGATTCCAGCTGAGGATGTGGCCGAAGCCATCGATCAGAAGACCGATATTTTCCATGTCATTCCTCCCGGGGAAACTTTAAGCGGTCGGGATCAGTAGATCCCGAACCATGCCTCAACCGGCCCCTTCAAAAGCGGAACCTTGAAGCCGATCTCGAATACGATGAAGAAGAAGAGCGAAACGGTAACGCCCGCCGGCATTGCGATCCACCACTTGTAACGCCCCTGGAAGAGCATCGCGCCGGCGATATAAAGCGCCGTCCCGACATAGAGCCCGAGCCAGGCGGAGACGCCGGCAAAGGCGACAAGAGGCAAGAGGAATGAGGCAACGACGCGGGCGCGGGCACCGTCGATGAAGATGTCACCCGTGCCGCGATGCTTCACGAATGCACCGATCGCATTCGCAATGCTTCCCAGAATGATCAGAACGCCGATGTAGAATGGAAAGTAACCGGCCTCGGGGCCGAAATCGCTCCATCCGGCGCCGACATCGGAGGCGCCATAGCAGACGGCTGCGCCAAAGATACCAGTCAACGCCGCTACGCCAAGCTCCACCGCGAAGCGGGAGAGCCCATTCGCACTGTTCTCACTCATGATCGTGACCTTTCAAACCGGTTGACGGGCGCTCCCGTTAAGCGCGTCATACTTGACGCGCGGCGCTGTCGAGGCGCCCGTCCCGATATATCGCCTGTTTTAGTTGGCGAGCCAGCCTTCGCGCTTCAGAACTTCGCCGACTGCGGCGCCGTCCATTTCGATGGCGGCCTTGAAGTCGTCGCCAGCGATGTAAGCGGGAGACTGCGAGGTATCGGCAAGATACTTCGCCCACTCCGGCGTTTCGGAAACCTTGCGCATCAGGTCCGCATAGAACTTGACGGCATCGGGCTCCACGCCAGCCGGCAGCCAGACGGTGCGCGGCATGGAGTAGTTGTCGATGGCAATGCCCGTCTCCTTGCAGGTCGGGATGTCGCTCCAGCCCTTGTCGCCGGCAACCTTGGCGTCGTTCGTCAGCTTGACGCTCTTGAAGACGCAAAGCGGCTTGACCATGCCGGCCTGCCACTGGCCGAGGTTTTCACTCGGGTTGTTGACGTTGGCGTCGAGGTGTTCGCCGGCGAGCTGAACAGCCGCTTCGCCGCCGCTCTTGAACGGGATGTAGTTGATGGTCGCGCCGGTCGCCTCGTTGATCATCGAGGTGAGGATCTGGTCGACGTCCTTCGACTGGCTTCCGCCGATCTTCAAGCCGCCTTCCTTGGCCTTGGCAGCAAAGTCGGCAGCCGTTGCGTAAGATGCCTTGCCGTTGACCCAGAGAATGAATTCGTCGGAAGCAAGTGCTGCAACCGGCGTCAGGTCCTCGGCCTTGTAAGGCACCTTGGCGCGGACCGGCAGCAGGTAGGCATTGTTGGTGCCGAATGCCAGCTTGTAGGCGTCGCCCTTGTTGGTCGCCGTGTAGACGAAACCTTCAGCGCCGCCGGCGCTGCCCTTGTTGGTGACGACAACAGGCGCCTTCATCAGTTCGTACTTGCCGATGATCGCCTGGATCGTGCGGGCAAAGATGTCCGTGCCGCCGCCCGGGCCGGCTGTAACGACGAATTCAACCGGACGGTCCGGCTCGAAGGCCGATGCCGGAGCGGCGACGCCGAATGCGGCTGCCATGATGCATGCGAGTGAAACGGATTTCTTCATGTCTAATCCTCCCGTTGAGTGAGATGCGGCGCAAGACCTCCTCCTGCGCCGGTAGTGCTTGAAAGCGTGCGAAATCAGGCGGCGGCCGAAAGGGTAGCCTTTTTCTTCGCCATGCGAACGGCGAGCAGAAGCGCCTCGCGGCTTGCGCCGACATCGGCAATACCCTTGCCGGCAATGTCATAGGCCGTGCCGTGTGCGGGGGTGCAGAGCGGGAACGGCAGGCCGCCCATCATCGTCACGCCCTTGTCGAAACCCATGAGCTTCATCGCGATCTGACCCTGATCGTGGTACATGGTCAGGACGGCATTGAAGCCTTCCTTGAGTGCGCGCACGAAAACGGTGTCGGCCGGGAACGGGCCGTCGACGTTGTAGCCGAGCACCTTGGCCTTCTCGACCGCCGGCTCGATGATGTCGATCTCTTCCATGCCGAAGCTGCCGCCGTCGCCGGCATGCGGATTGAGGCCTGCAATCGCGATCTTCGCCTCCTCGTAGCCGGCTTCCTTGAGGCAGGCCTGGGTCAGTTCGACCTCGGCCAAAATGCCTTCGACCGAGAGATTATCGGCCACTTCCTTCAGCGGAATGTGCGAAGTGACGCGCGCATTCCAGACCTTTTCGAGGACGTTGAATTCGCGAACCTTGCCGGTGAAGCCGAGCACGTCGGCGACGAAACGGATTTCGTCGTCATAGCCGGGATAGGCAAAGCGCATGGCCTTCTTGTTGAAGGGCGTGAAGCACACGGCCTCGGCCTTGCCGGCGTGGGCAAGCTCCAGCGCGGTGCGGAAGTTGCGTGTTGCAAACGTGCCGCCGGCGAGCGTCGCTTCGCCGCGATCAACGTCTGCCGGATCGAGATGACCGAGATCGACGAATACGTGGCGGGCGGTTCCGGCCTTGTCGAGATCCCCAAGCGTCGAGGGTTCGAGATCAAGCGTCAGGCCGGCGGCCTTGGCGCCTTCGTCCAGAATGCGGCGATCGCCGATCGTGATGATGTGTGCGGCCTCGCGAATATCGGGAAGGGCCAGCAGCCGCGCGGTCAGCTCGGGGCTGATGCCGGCGGGATCGCCCATGGCAAGCGCGATGACAGGACGCGCGCCGTTACCGGCAGCACCATTGGTCGTCATGTGAGATGTCCTCCACTTCATGCTTTTCGCAGGCTGTCATACGTTATTCAAAATTCTGCATCAAGTCTTTTGTATTCTGTATGCAGCATTTTCTGTTGACGATGACGAGCCCTGTCTCCATGCTTCAATCAGATAGTGCTGATTCAATCGGCACGCACGGGGAACGGATGGCCGACACGCGGCCACCAAACGCAGAAGCAAAATGATGAACGAAATCACACCACTGGAGAGACGCGCCGACGGCGGCCCCGGCCCGATCAGGCGAACCGCTCTGCATGACACTCTTGTCAGCCACCTGCGCGACATGATCATCGAAGGTGACCTTTCGCCCGGCACGCGCCTGCATGAGGGCCAGCTCGGCGAGCAGCTCGGCGTGTCCCGTACGCCCTTGCGCGAAGCCATCAAGTACCTGGCGAGTGAGGGATTGGTCGAACTCGTGCCCAGTCGCGGCGCCGTCGTGAAGCGCTTCAGCGCCAAGGACGTGCACGACATGCTGACCGTGTTGCAGACGCTGGAGGAACTTGCGGGCAAGCTTGCCTGCGATGCGGCAAGCGACGCCGGCATTGCCGAAGTCCGCGCGCTACATGACGAAATGGTCCGTCGCTACAAGGTCGGCGACCGGCTGCAATACTACAAGCTCAACCAGCAGATTCACTCGGCGATCGTCCAGCTCGCCGAAAATGCGGCGCTCGCCGACATGCACAGCGTCTTGCAGACACGGCTGAAGCGCATCCGCTTCATCGGCCACGAAGGCCCGGAAAAATGGGCGGCCGCGGTTGCCGAGCATGACGAGATGATCGTTGCGCTCGAAGCCCGCGACAAGGCCAAGCTGTCCGAAGTGCTCGGCCGTCACCTGATGAACGCCTGGGAGCGCGTTCGCGCTTCGGTTTGAAGAAGCGTCGCAGTCGCGTTCTAAGCTAACGGGCTCTTTCTTGCCCTGGGTCCTATTCTCAGGATCGACCCCATATATTGAGCGGCCCCGCCCCGTCCGTCGCCCCACCCCATGTATGGCGGCGCCGAGATGACATGTCCGTGATCCAACTTGATGCGTATCCGGGATACGCATATTTTGGCGAGGAAGGGGATCGGCGATGGCGTCTCGAGACAGGATGAAAAGGCACCCTGAGCGTAGTGGCGCAGCTGACCTCGTTCGAGCGGAAGTGCTGGTTCCGCGCGATCGACGCAATGATATTGTCAGCGCCGCCGCAGGCATGCGCGAAGATCACAGAATGCGCAAGGATCGTTTAGCGGAATATCTCAAGCTGGCGGCCGAGCGTTATGGCTTGCGAATATTCGACAATATCGACGTCGAGAGGCTCGACGATGTCCCAAGTCGGTCACGGGTCGTAGCGAATGCGCTCATCGAAAGAGGCGACGCCAGAGCCTTTGCGATGGGAAGGAAGATGTTGTCCATACTTGACGACATTGAGACCCACGCCGTTTGACGCTTTCACTCCACGGCAGAGACAGCTCGGTCGCGCTCAAACCTTAGGGCCGCAAAAACTGCGCTCAATCGCTTCAGTGAAGTCCGCCGACGCCCAGCAATCGCTCGACGGCGTCGTGGTCGCTTGAAAGCGCCTGCGGCGTGCCTGCCCAGGCAATGCGTCCGCGCTCCAGCACGATGGCTTGATCGGCGAAATCGAGCGCGCTCTGGATGCGCTGCTCGACCAGTACGATGGTCATGTCGCCGGTCTTGGCGAGTTCGGCAAAGGCCTTCATTAGTTCCTCGCAGATCACCGGGGCGAGCCCCTCGAGCGGCTCATCCAGCAGCAGGACCGACGGACGACCGAGGATCGAGCGGGCCGTCGACAGCATCTGCTGCTCGCCGCCGGAAAGCTGGCTGCCGAGGTTTCGCCGCCGCTCGTGAAGCCGTGGAAACATGTCGTAGGCTTCCTGCAGCGCCGCCTTCGGCCGGCCCTTGAGGCCGACGAACAGGTTCTCCTCGACCGTTAGTGTCGGAAACACGCAACGCGCCTGTGGCACGAACCCTAAGCCCTTGCGAGCGCGTGACGCGCTTGGCAGTGCTGTCACGTCAGCATCACCCATGCGAATGCGCCCGTCATAGCGTTTCGTCTGGCCGGCAAGCGTCGCCAGCAGCGTGGTCTTGCCCATGCCGTTGCGGCCGAGAACGGCCAGGCGCGCGCCCGCTGGAACCGAGAACGAAATACCTTCGAGCACCCGCGTCGGCCCATAACCGGCGGACAGATTTTCCACCTCAAGCGGCGTGGCTGGCATTGGCATAGCTCCCCAGATAGGCTTCTCGCACCCGCGGATCCTGGGTGACATCAGACGGCGAACCGTCAAAGATAATGGCGCCAGCCGCCAGAACGACGACGCGCTTGGCAAAACGGAAGACCAGATCCATGTCGTGCTCGATCATCAGCACGGCCAGATCCGCCGGCAGGTCGGCGAGCGCCTGCTCGATGCGACCGGTATCGCTCTGCGGCACGCCGGCGGCCGGCTCGTCGAGCAGCAGCACCTTCGGCTTCAAGGCAAGCGCCACGGCGATTTCAAGCAGGCGCTGCTGGCCATAGGCGATCTCACTGACCTTGCGATGCATCAGTTCGCGAAGCCCGAGCTTGCCAAGCAGTTGCCCGACTTCATCCATCACATCAGGCATCGAGAGAAAATTGCCGAACAGACGACCGGAGCGGCCGTCACGCTGCAAAACGGCGAGCGCAACGTGCTCGGCCGGCGTCATATCGAGAAACAGGCGGGTGACCTGGAAGGAGCGCACCAGCCCTCTCTGCACCCGTCCGATGGCATCGATACGGGTGACCGTCTCGCCGCCAAGGCGAACCTCGCCGGAATCAGGGGCGAGATTGCCTGTCACCAGATTGACGAATGTCGTCTTGCCGGCGCCGTTCGGGCCGATCAGCGCCACACGGTCGCCCGGTGCCATACTGAGGCTTACGTCATTGGTGACTGCCAGGCCGCCGAAGGCGCGCTTGAGGTTGCGAACTTCAAAGATGGGCTGCATCATCTTGCCTCCCGGCGGCGGCCAACGAAGGCGGCTGCCGTCCCGTAAAGCCCCTTCGGCGCGAAGAGGACGACAGCAATCAGCAGAGCGCCGACCATCGTCAGCCAGTGGAACGGATTGGCGGCGGAAACGACGTCTTCGAAGAACATGAAGACAATGGTGCCCGTGAGCGCGCCGAACAGCGAACCGGTGCCTCCGAGAACAAGCATCACCAGGCTTTCGGCCGACATGGTGAATGAGAGGCTGTCGAGACCGACCACCTGCGTCGAGATGGCGTTGAGCGCACCGCCGACACCGGCGACGGCCCCGGAAATGACATACATCTTCATCAACGCGCCCTTGGGCGACGCCCCCATCGAGCGGATGCGGATGGGATCCTCCTTGATCGCCCGGCACAGCATGCCGAACGGCGAGCGCACGATCAGCCGCAGGACGGCGAAGACAAGCACCAGCAGCACGACGCCGAAGACGTAAGCCGTGCGTCCCCACAGGTCAAACTCGTAAAGACCGAGCAAAGCGCTCGGCGCGATGCCGGACAGGCCATCACTGCCGCCGGTCCAGGACGACGCCTTGTTGGCGAACTCATGGAAGAGGTGGATGAGGGCGATCGACAGCACCAATTGCGGCAGGCCGTGCGCGCGCAGGATCACCACGCCGCAAAGGAGGCCGGCAACGGCGCCGGCGGCGATGCCGAAGGCGAGCATCGCGAAGGGATCGTTGATGCCGTAATGCGCTGAGACGATCCCCGCGGCATAGGCACCGGCGCCGAACAGCGCCGCGTGCCCGAGCGTCGCCACCCCGCAATAGCCGGTGACGAGGTCAAGCGAGAGCACCAAAAGCGCAATTGCGATGATGCGCGTCAACAGCGCCAGGTTGTTGGGAAACAGGAAGTAGCCGACGATAGCGAGCGCCAGAATGACGCCGAGACCGATCAGGTCGCCGCCGCCGAAGCGGCGCTTGCCCGCCGTCTGTGCAATCAGGTCGTTGGTGGTGGTCATGGTCATCCCTTGGCTCTCCCGGCAAGTCCGCGCGGGAAGACGCAGATGATTGCGATGACGGCCAGATAGAAGAAGAATTCGCCGAACTCGGGCATCAGGTAGCGGCCGGTCGTGTCGATGCCGCCGAGCAGCAGGCAGGCGACAAGTGCGCCGGGGATCGAGCCCGCACCGCCGACCGACACGACGACCAGGAACGTCACCATGTAGCGCAGCGCATAATAGGGTTCGACCGGCAGAAGTTCGGCACCGACCACTCCACCGAAGGCGGCAAGGCCAACGGCAACCGCGAAACTCACGGCATAGACGATCTCGGTGCGCACGCCGAGTGCAGCGGCCATGGCGGCATTGTCGACCGAGGCCCGCAACTTGACGCCGAACGCCGTCCTTTCAATCGCGTACCAGAGGGCGATGGCTACGGCGAGGCCGCAAAGGATCGCAAAGAGCCGATGCGTGGCGATCGCGCGGAAACCGAGATCGACAGAGCCCTGCAGTTGCCCCGGCAGCGGCACGGTCTTCAGCGTCGGCCCGAAGACATAGTTGGCGATGCCGATGATGCAGAAGGTGATGCCGATCGTCATCAGCACCTGGGTCAGTTCCGGCGCCCCATAGATGCGACGATAGAGCAGACGCTCGATCGGGATGGCGATCACGATCGTGCCGAACACGGCAAGCACGATGGCAAATCCATAGGCAAGGCCGAGGTCGCGCGCCGCATAGGAGGCGATGTAACCGCCGATCATGGCAAATGCGCCATGCGCAAGGTTGACGACGCGCATCAGCCCCATGGTGACGGAAAGCCCGATGGAGATGACGAAGAGCACCATGCCATAGGCAAGGGCATCGATCGCGATGCTGAGGACTGTTTGCATGGGGCTATCCGATGCCTTTCGTTATCACTGACGGCTGAGCGGCGGGACGAGACGAACCCATCCCCGTCAAACAGCTGCACCCGCATGGTTCGTTTCCGCCTTCAACGGAGGCACCGAAACGCTCCATCTTTCCATTTCAGGTATTCCCGGATGGAAAAACGCATCGCGCCTTTCCAGGAAATGCGTCCCTATCTTAGGCATTCCCTGACGGAAAACCGCTTCGCACTTTTCCTGGAAATGCATCCCTATCTTTTGCATTCCCTTCACGGAAAACCGCTTCGCACTTTTCCTGGAAATGCTTTGGGGCGCCCGGATCGCTCTATTCGCCGGACGCCGGTGTTTTGCGGCCAATGTGGGCGGGGCTCAACGGGAACCCAAATTGCCCAAAAGCCTATTTCAGCGCCGCCAGACCGGGATCGCCCTGCTTCTCGAAGGTCTGAACTTCCTTGTTGTAGTAGGTGCCGTCATCAGCCTTGGTTACCTCGCGCAAATAGATATTCTGCGTGATGTGGCGCGATTCCGGATCGATGGAAACCGGGCCCCTCGGGCTCGTCCAGGAAAGACCCTTGACTGCATCGACGGCCTTCTGCGCGTCCTGCTCGCCGCCGGTCGCCTCGATCATCTTGTAAATCACATGCATGCCATCATAGGCGCCGACCGAGGGGAAGGAGAGTTCGGCCGGATTGCCGATGGCCTTTGCGGCCGCTTCGACAAAAGTCTTGTTTTCCGGACTGTCGTGCGAGACGGCGTAGTGGAACGTCGTCTGGATGCCGAGCGCCGCTTCGCCAAGCGCCGGCAGATCGGATTCCTGCGTCAGGTCGCCTGGAGCAAAGAACTTGATGCCGCCGCTCTTCAGGCCGTTTTCGTTATAGGCTTTGACGAAACCAAGCGTGGTCGGGCCCGACGGCAGGAAGGCGAAGACGCCTTCGGCACCAGAGTCCTTGATGCGCTGCATGATCGGCGAGAAGTCGTTGGTGGCAAGCGGCATGCGAATGGCTTCGACGACCTGTCCACCGGCCGCCTCAAAACCGGCCTTGAAGGCATGTTCAGCATCGACGCCCGGGCCGTAGTCGCTGACCACCGAGATGACCTTGGAGACGCCCGCATCCTTCGCCACCTTGGCGATCGGCGTCGAGGTCTGCCAGGTGGTAAACGAGGTACGCACCACCAGCGGGCTTTTGGTCACGATCGCCGACGTCGCCGCGTTCATGATCACCAGCGGCACGTTGGCCTGTTCCAGAAGCGGCGTGACGGCCATTGCATCGGGGGTGAAATAGAAGCCGGCCAGATACTGCACGCCTTCCTTGACAACCAGTTCCTGGGCAAGCGCCTTGGACTGCGCCGGATCGGCCTGCGGCACGTCGCGATAGATGATCTCGATATCATCGTCGCCGACCTTGCTGCCGTTCAATGCCATATAGGCGTCGATGCCAGCCTTGAAGTTCTTGCCCTGCAGCGCGAAGGGACCGGAAAAGGGTCCAACGACGCCAATCTTGATCGTGTCCGCATAGGCAGCACCACTCAAGGCCAAGGCCGCAAGCGCGGCCAGAATTGTCCGTTTCATATTTCCTCCCTGTGGCACCGTCCACTCCCGCTGCGGGCCGTCATCGCAAAGCAATTCGATTTTGATGTCTGTCAGTTTGCCATGCGAAACGGTGATGCAAAAATGAAATATGGGGTGGAAATCATAATTCAACAGTTATGTTTTGTCTTGGTTTTCGGTGAGCGTTTAACTATGGCACTAGCACCGGAGACCTGGGTCCAAAGCGTGTTGAACAAAGCGCTGCCCGGCGAAGACAGAGATTTAGCGCTTAACCCAAGGTGCGTACCGATTCCTCCCGGCACCGGCAGAATCTCGCCGCGTGACCAACCTTTGAATTCGAGATCTTCGGTGCGGAATACTTCTCAGGGAGCGCACTTCCACGCATGAATTCACGCAGGAAATTCGTGCTGCGGCGAAGCGAGCGCAGCTTCTACGCGATCCTGCAATAGCAGCGGTGACTTCCAGCTCCACGAGGAGAGCGATGGTCGATAGCGCACCATCTGGCGCAGCGATCAACTGGTTCGCGTTCGCAGATCGGTTCAATCAAAAAAATTGAACACTTCATTCGTTCGCACAAACTTTGGTTTGGCGGCAGTCGTTCCGACCACCTGGGAAGAAGCCTAACGCCAATGCGCGCTCGGCCGTTCATAATACCGTAATCGAACTTTCATCGTTTCATCATTCGATTTGGCAGGGAATGTCACACTCAACTGTTAGCAAGCGCTCCGGCTCATTCGTGTCGCCGATTTTGGTGACCGCCATTCTGCAAGGAGCGTTTGCAATGAGAGACTCCGCCACCACGTTCGCACTTATCAGCCTGATGGCAACCGCCGCGTTTGGCCCTTCACCAGCAGCAGCTGAAACGACGAAATTCGAATTCTGGTACGGTCTTTCGGGTGATCTTGGAGAGCGGGTTCAGGAAGCGTGCAAGAAGTTCAACGATAGCCAGCCCGAATTCGAAATCGTCTGCACCACGCAAAACGGATACGACACGACCCTGCAAAACACTATTGCGGCATACCGCGCCAAAAAACAGCCCGCGATCACGCAGATCTACGATGCCGGCACCCTGGACATGATGCTGTCCGGCGCGTTCGTGCCGGCCAAGAAGCTGATGGCCGACAACGGCTATACGATCGATTGGAACAATTATTTCGGCGGCATCGCCAACTATTATGCGACCGCTGGGGGCGAACTGAATTCCTTCCCCTTCAATTCCTCGACTGCAATGTTCTATTACAACGTCGATGCGTTCCAGAAGGCCGGCGTGGACTTCAAGCCCGACACCTGGGAACAGGTCGAGGAAGCGGCCCGCAAGCTGAAGGCCGCCGGCTTCGAATGCCCGCTCGCTTTCAACTTCGACACATGGCCGCTCATGGAGCAGTTTTCGGCCATTCATAACCAGCCGATCGCCACCAAGGCGAATGGTTACCAGGGGCTGGATGCCGAACTCGTCGTCAACAAGACCAAGTTCGTCGATCACGTGATGTTCTTCAAGAAAATGGCAGACGAGAAGCTCTTCGTCGTCAAGACCAAGCAGCTTGGCATGGATACCGTCCCTGCCTTCACGTCCCAGACCTGCCAGATGATACAGACCTCGATCGCCGACCATGGCACCATCGGCAAGTCCCTTCCCGAGGGCGTGAAGTGGGATGTCGCCATGTTGCCGGTATGGAAAGGCACAGAGCGTCAGAATTCGCTGGTCGGCGGCGCATCCCTTTGGGTGCTGGCTGGCCGTCCGGAAGCGGAATACAAGGGTGCAGCAGCATTCCTCAACTACATCGCGACACCGGAAATGGCCGAGTGGTGGTCGACGGTGACGGGATACATTCCGGTAACGAAGACCGGTTTCGACGCGATGAAGTCCAACGGCTTCTACGACAAGGCGCCCTACAAGGGGCGTGAATTTGCCATCCAGAGCCTCTCGTTCACGCCGACGTCGGAAAATACCCGTGGCATTCGCCTGGGCGGCTTCACTCAGATCCGCAAGGAATTCGCAACGGCCCTCGAAGCGATCTTCATGCAGAATGCAGACGTGCAGGCCGAGCTCGACAAGACGGTCGAACGTGGCAACGCAGTGCTGCGTCGCTTCGAGAAAACCTACGCCGGTCAGACGCTGAACTAAAATCTGATCCGTCGGGAGCCTGCCTGAGCGATGGCAGGCTCCCATACCTGTTCTTACGCACGGAATTTGCACACATGGACAAGCGCGCGGCCTTTCGTAGCTGGTGGCTGCCCAGCCTATTCGCCCTGCCGCAGATCATCCTGATCCTGTTCTTTTTCTACTGGCCGGCGGTCGCGGTGTTGCGCTGGGCATTCACGCTCGAACCGCCCTTCGGTGGAACTGCGGAATTCGTCGGACTTGCCAATTTCAAGGAAGTGTTCGCCGACCCGCTCTACTGGAATTCCGTTGGGGTCAGCCTGGCGTTCGCCCTTTGTGGCACCTTGGCTACGATCTTTATCGGCCTTGTTCTTGCCCTGGCGGTTGACCGCCAGCTACCGGGTTCCGCGCCCTTCAGGTTCCTCTACATCCTGCCTTACGCGATTGCGGGACCTGCTGCCGGCATGGCCTTCCGTTTCATCCTGTCGCCAGAGCGCGGGCTGATGGCATCGGTCAACGCCGCCTTTCCGGACTTCTGGAACCCAGCCAAGTATGGCAGCCATGCCCTTATTCTCGTCATCGTCGTGTTTGCCTGGAAATGGGCGGGCTACACTTTCATCTTCCTTCTCGCAGGTCTGCAGTCTGTCCCGCGGTCGCTCATCGAGGCTGCAGCGATGGACGGCTGCGGCCCGATACGCCGCGCGCTCGACATCCAGATACCGATGCTTGCGCCCACGCTTTTCTTCCTGCTCGTGATCATGATGACCGAAGGTTTCGTCGGTGCGGACACTTACGGCATCGTCGCGCGTACGACGGATGGCGGCCCGAACCACGGCACGGATGTGATGGTCTTCCGCATCGTCGAGGAGGCGTTCCGTGGACTGAACTACTCCGGCGCGTCGGCCCAGAGCCTCGTGCTCATCGGCCTCATCATGATCTTCACCTTTATCCAGTTCCGCTTCATCGAGCGCCAGGTCCATTACAAGTGAGGCAGTCATGATTCAGCGGACCCCTTTCGCAAACGCCCTCACCTATGGCGTGATGATCTTCGGCTTCCTCCTGCTGATAGGTCCCTTCATCGTCATCGTGTCGGGCGCGAGCCAAACGTTTCAGCAGGTCAACGCCATACCCTTCAGTTTCCTGCCGCAGGATCGCCTGTTTGAGAATATGAGCGCCGCCTGGACGCGGGCGAACCTCGGGACGGCGATGTTGAACAGCTTCGTGATGGCCAGCCTCGTGACTGTCGGGAAGGTCGCACTGTCAGCGTTGACTGCCTTTGCCATCGTATTCTTCCGAACCCCGCTGAAGGGCTTCTTTTTCTGGATGGTGTTCATCACGTTGATGCTGCCGCTTGAGGTGCGTGTCGTGCCCACCTACGCAGTCGCTGCCGATTTGTTTCAGCCCGTACGGCTTCTCATCTCCGCTGCGACTGGTTTCGAGGTGTCCCTCGACTGGAACCTTCTCAACTCCTACGCCGGTCTCACGCTGCCGCTAATCGCAACGGCCACCGGAACATTCCTTTACCGCCAATTCTACCTAACTCTACCCGATGAACTGGCCGAGGCCGCGCGAATGGACGGGTCGGGCCCGGTCCGTTTTTTTATCGATATGCTCTTGCCGCTCTCGCGCACCAACATGCTCGCTCTGACCACGATCATGTTCGTCTACGGCTGGAACCAGTATCTCTGGCCGCTCCTGATGGTGACGGACCCTGCCTATAAGACCACGATGATGTCGCTGGTCGCACTCCTGCCGGCCGACAACGGCACGCCGGATTGGAATGTGACGCTCGCCGGATCGCTGATCATCATGCTGCCCCCATTGGTCGTCGTTGCCGTCTTGCAGCGCTGGTTCGTACGGGGCCTGGTGGCCACCGAAAAATGAAACCGCTTCCCCCATCTGCAGAATAAAAGAGGTCCTCGTTCATGGCTGACATCGCAATTCGCGCCGTGCGTAAATCTTACGGCAAGACCCCCACCTTGCATGGCATCGACCTTGTTTTTGCGTCGGGAGAATTCGTGGTGATCCTCGGCCCATCAGGCTGTGGCAAATCCACACTTCTCAGGATGATCGCGGGACTGGAGGAAATCACCGCGGGTGAGATCGCCATCAACGGACGGGTCGTTAACAGGCTTGAACCGCGCGAACGCGGTTGCGCCATGGTGTTTCAGAATTACGCCCTCTATCCGCACATGACGGTCGCGGGAAACATCGGCTATGCCCTGAAAGTCGCTGGCGTACCAAAGGCAGAGCGCCTTCGCCGCATCGAGGAGACCGCCAAGATCGTCGGGCTCGCCGACTATCTCGATCGCAAACCCGCGGCCCTCTCCGGTGGCCAGCGGCAACGGGTTGCCATGGCGCGCGCGATCATCCGCGAACCGAACGTATTCCTTTTCGACGAACCGTTGTCGAATCTCGATGCCAAGCTTCGTGTCACCATGCGCGCCGAGATCCGCAAGCTCCATCAGCGCCTGTCGGCAACGTCCGTTTTCGTCACGCATGATCAGGTAGAAGCGATGACTCTCGCAGACAAGCTGGTCGTCATGAACAAGGGCGTCGTCGAACAGGTGGGCCAGCCGCTTGACATCTACCACCGCCCAGCAAGCATTTTCGTCGCCTCCTTCATCGGTTCGCCGGCGATGAACCTGTTTGACGCTCACATCAACGTCGATGACGCCTGCCTTGCGTTCAGCGGCACGAAGATGCCGATCGACAGGGCTCTTGCCACACGCTTGGGTGAAAGACGTGTGACCGTGGGCATTCGTCCGGAACAGTGTGTTGTTGCCACTGGGGCAAGAGGCATCTCGATGAAAGTGGACTTTGTAGAAGAGCTCGGAGCTGGCCGCGTCATCCACTCGGAATTGGATGGCCAGCCCTTTGCAGCCTGTGTCGATGAAGAGACGTACGTAAGGCCTGGCGACCGGATCGCGCTGGAACTGCCGCTTGCACATTTGCATTTGTTCGACCGAGAGACTGGTCGGCGTATCGAGCTTGAAGTCGAGCCTCGCAGTGGCCGCAATGCGCGGCAGGTGCTCGAAGCAGTCTGATCATCGCAACATCGAAGGAGATGGAAATGAACGAGTTCATATCCGCTATTGGCTTTTGCAACCGGACGGGCAAGGGAGATCTGTCGAGCCTTGACGCTTCTTTGCGCGAAATCGCCGATACGGGCGCGGATGCCTGCGAGATCGGGATCTATGGCGAGGAGATCATCAGCCGAGGTCGCCTCATCGAGGATCGGCTCCAGCGCGTCGCCGACATCACGCGCAAGTACCGTTTCAAGAAGCTTTCGCTGCACGGTCAGATCGTATCCAACTTCATGGATCGCCAGCATCACGATTTGCAGAAGAAGGTCGTGAGAGCGATGCTCGAGCTGTGCGATCGGCTCGGCGCGGGAATCCTTGTCCATCACTCCGGCGCGGCGCAGCTTGCCGCCGGAGAGAGCGCCGCTGATCTCGACAAGATGGAACGCGACGCACTCGCAGAGATGTCGGATATCGCAAAAGGATATGGGGTACGCATCGCGCTTGAAAACATTTTCACGACGGAAACGGGACAGTATCGGCAAACACCGAGCCAGGTCGCCGAAACAGTCCGTTCGATCGGCTCCGACAACGTCGTTGCGCTTATCGACTTCTCGCATGCCTACATCGAGGCCACGCATCGCGGGCTGGATTTTCGCGAGCAATTGCGGGCAATGGCACCGGTGGCAGGCCACCTGCATGTTCACGACAGTTTTGGGCTGCCCTACTCCATGAACCGCTTCTATCATCCAGCTGAGGCGACGGCACTAGGCATCGGAGATTTGCATCTGCCAATTGGTTGGGGCGATATTCCTTGGGATGACATCTTCGCCGAACTGATCTTCCTTCCAGACACGGCATTAATCATGGAAATAAACGCCGAGCGTTTTGCCGATCAGCAACCTGCGAGCCTGGAACGGGCAAGGCGTTTGGCTACCGTGGTGGGCCTTCGATCAGCTGCCTGACGAAGTTCCGGATAGCGCGTTACCATCCATGTTGATTGGTTGTCCGGCCGCACATGTGCGGCGGGACAACTGCACCATCCCTAGAAGCGCGTTCGTCAGACGGCCCGTTTGATCGCTATTACGAACCGATACAGACCGACGCACGGCGGAACTCAATCCGGCACGCCGGCGCTTTCCGGGGCGCAGTTTCTGACTTGGCAGTGATCAGAAAGCGATACTGCTCCGCTCACTCCGAAAGCAGCACCCGCGTGAGGGCGTGTCCGACGTCGGCGAGGCCGTCGATAACGTTGAAATGATGTTTGTCCGGTTCCGCGGTCGCGGCCGTTGTTGCACCCAGTCCGGTCCAGATATTGGCCAGCAGAGCGCTCTGGCGCAAGAACTCGGCCCGTTCGCCGCCCCCGACCCAGCAGGTGATGCGGGCATTTGCCATGGGGCGCAGCAGAGCCGGGCTTTCCGAAAGCGCCTCGCTCTCGTCGATCGCAAGCCTCTCGTTCATCGTGGTTGCCATGATCGGACGCAGGTCATGAACGCCCGAGATCGAGACGACGTTTCGAATCCGCTGCTGTACATGCGGCGCCAGCGGCGCGGTCGTCGTGATCATCCGGCTGACGAGATGCCCTCCGGCCGAATGCCCGGTCAAATTCAGCGGCCCATCGACCAGCTTCGAGGCCTCGCCGATGGCCGCAGCTACCTCTTCGACGATCCCAGCGATGCGAATTTCGGGGCAAAGCGTGTACGAGGGGATGGCGACGGCGTAGCCGCTGGCAACAGCGCCGGCGGCCAAATGCGACCAAAAGCTCTTATCGAGTTGCAGCCAGTATCCACCATGCACGAAGACGACAAGGCCCTTGGCTGAGCCATCAGGGAAAAACAGGTCCATGCGGTTTCTCGTCCGCTCGCCATAGCGGAGGTCGAGTTTTGCACGCCCCGCTGCCCGAAGGGCACTGCGAAAGGCTTCGGCTGGCTTGACCCAGGCTTCCGGCCATAGGTCGCCACGAGCGATATTCGAGCCATTCGCATAGGCGTCGTCCCAATCGGTAATGCGGCGTTCCAGCATCGATTTAATCCTCCTAGTTTTCTCCTCAGGCGTAGCAATCGCCTGCCAGACCGGTAAACACAATGCCATCATCCAAAAAAAACTTTAGGCTTGAAATAGTTTTTGAGCGGTGCGATGCTGCCCCATGTTCAGCCGAGAAGTGGAGGTCTCGCTGTGCCTATCACGATCATTGGAGTCGTCTCAGCGACGACGCGCTTCATCGGCAACGATCCGGCGACGCCCGCAACCGGTTTGCACGGCCGGGCTCCGCACGAACGCAAGAATTATAGCCGGCTTTAAAAATGCCTGAGCAACAGGCAGGAACGGAACAGGGGATTAGCCGCCACATGCTTGGACCGACTTCACACGTCGATACGTTTACCCGTGACCATCTGCCTCCGCCGGAAGAATGGCCAGACTTCCTTCTCGAAGGCTTCGACTATCCGGACCACCTCAACGCCGCCGTCGAACTGACCGACGCCATGGTCGCCAAGGGCTTTGGCGACCACACCGCCCTGATCGGCAACGGTCGTCGGCGAACGTACAAGGAACTTTCCGACTGGACGAACAGGCTGGCCCATGCGCTTGTCGAGAATTACGGCGTCAGACCCGGCAACCGCGTGCTCATACGCTCCGCCAACAACCCCGCCATGGTCGCCTGTTGGTTGGCGGCCACCAAGGCCGGCGCCGTCGTCGTCAACACGATGCCGATGCTCAGAGCCGGCGAGTTGACCAAGATCATCGACAAGGCCGAGATCAGCCTGGCGCTCTGTGACACACGTCTGATGGACGAGATGATCGCCTGCGCAAAGGATAGCCACCACCTGAAACAGGTCGTCAGCTTCGACGGGACCGCAAACCACGACGCTGAACTTGACCGGATTGCACTCGACAAATCCGTCCTCTTCGAGGCGGTGCACACCGGTCGGGACGACGTGGCGCTTCTCGGTTTCACCTCGGGCACGACCGGGATCCCGAAGGCAACCATGCACTTCCATCGCGATCTGATGATGATCGCAGACGGCTACGCCAGTGAAGTCCTAGGGGTCACACCCGACGATATCTTTGTCGGCTCGCCTCCACTTGCATTCACCTTCGGCCTCGGTGGCCTTGCGATCTTTCCCTTACGCTTCGGGGCGGCAGCAACGCTTCTTGAGCACGCGACGCCCGCGAACATGGTGGAGATTATCGAGAAATACAAAGCAACGATCTCGTTCACCGCCCCTACCGCCTATCGGGCGATGATGAAGGCGATGGACAACGGCGCGGACCTTTCGTCCCTGCGGGTTGCAATTTCGGCCGGCGAGACACTGCCGGGCCCCGTCTTCGAGGAATGGACGAACAAGACTGGCAAGCCGATCCTCGATGGGATCGGCGCGACAGAGATGCTGCACATCTTCATTTCCAACCGGTTCGAGGACCGCAAGGCCGCCTCGACCGGGAAGCCCGTCGGTGGCTACGAAGCACGGATCGTCAACGACGAGATGCAGGAAGTTCCTCGCGGCACGATCGGCAAGCTTGCAGTGCGCGGCCCGACCGGCTGCCGCTACATGGCCGATCCGCGCCAGCGTGACTATGTCCGCGATGGCTGGAATCTCACGGGTGACGCCTTCTATCAGGATGAGGACGACTTCTTCCATTTCGCCGCCCGATCCGACGACATGATCATAACCGCGGGCTACAACATCGCCGGCCCAGAAGTCGAAGCGGCCTTGATCTCGCATCCGGAAGTCGTTGAGTGTGCCGTCGTCGGTGCACCCGACGCCGAGCGCGGCGAGATCGTCGAGGCCTATGTCGTGCTGTCGGCCGGCGTGTCGGCAGACGAGGCGACGATCAAGCGCTTGCAGGATCACGTGAAGGCGACGATCGCGCCCTACAAATATCCACGGTCGGTAAAATTCCTGGACAGCCTGCCGAAGACAGCCACGGGCAAGATCCAGCGGTTCCGATTGCGGTTGGAGAACTGAAATGAGCGAACCATACGATCCTTCCAAGGAAGGCGCCCAGATGTCGTTTAAGGGGCGCATGTCCTACAGCGACTACCTCATGCTGGAGAAAGTGCTGGACGCACAGGAGCCGCTCTCAAAGGCTCATGACGAGATGCTGTTCATCATTCAGCATCAGACGTCTGAACTCTGGATGAAACTCGCGCTGCACGAGATCAACGCGGCTGTCCGGTCGATCCGTGAAGACCGGCTGGAACCCGCCTTCAAGATGCTGACGCGCGTGGCGCGCATCTTCGAACAGTTGAACAGCGCCTGGGACGTGCTTCGCACGATGACGCCCAGCGAATACACGCAGTTCCGCGAGTCTCTGGGGCAGTCATCCGGCTTCCAGTCGTGGCAATACCGGGCGATCGAGTTCCTCGCCGGCAATCGCAACGTCGCCATGCTCGGACCACACACGCATCGTCCCGAGATCCTTAAAAAGCTGGAAGCGATCTTAGCCGCACCGTCGCTCTATGACGAGGCGATCCGGCTCCTGTCTCGCAAAGGGTTCGATGTCGGCGAGGAAGCAGACAGGACGGATTGGCGCGAAACGCGCACGGAAAGCGACAAGGTCTTTGCGGCCTGGCAGACGGTCTACCGCGATCCCGAGCGCTACTGGATGCTCTATGAGCTCGCCGAGAAGCTGGTCGATTTCGAGGATTACTTCCGTCGATGGCGCTTCAACCACGTCACGACGGTGGAGCGCATCATCGGCATGAAACGCGGAACCGGGGGAACATCCGGCGCGTCCTACCTCAAGAAGATGCTCGAGGTGGAACTCTTCCCAGAGCTCTGGCATGTGCGCACAGGTCTCTGATAGAACACAACTCAAAAGGGAACCTACTAGGAGGAGAACAGCATGAACCGCATTCTGGCAGCGAGCGTTTTTGGCCTCGTGCTTGCGACGTCGAGCCTTGCCTACGCCGAGCCGGTGAAAATCGGCGTCATCACCACGCTTTCGGGCGGCGGCGCCGGTCTCGGCATCGACATGCGCGACGCATTCACGCTTGCGATCAAGCAATCGGGCAACAAGGACGTCGAGCTGGTGATCGAAGACGATGCCCAGAAGCCGGAACTTGCGGTGCAGATCGCCGAAAAGATGATCCAGGGCGACAAGGTCGACCTGATGACAGGGATCATCTGGTCGAACCTCGCCATGGCCGTCGTTCCGAACGCGGTAGCACAGGACGTGATCTATCTCTCGCCCAATGCCGGCCCTTCGGCGCTTGCCGGTGCGAACTGCAACCCGAACTATTTCAACGTCGCCTATCAGAACGACAACTTCCATGAGGCGATGGGACAATACGCCAACAAAGACTACAAGAACGCCTTTGTCCTGGCGCCCAACTATCCGGCCGGGAAGGACGCGCTGACCGGCTTCAAGCGCTACTACAAGGGCGACCTTGCCGGCGAGATCTATACCCAGGTCGGCCAGACGGACTATGCCGCAGAGATCGCCCAGATCCGCGCCTCCGGTGCCGATAGCGTCTATTTCTTCCTGCCCGGCGGCATGGGCATCGCTTTCATGAAGCAATATGCCCAGTCGGGCGTCGGCATCCCGGTTATGGGGCCCGGGTTCTCCTTTAGCCAGGACGTTCTGCCGGCGATCGGCGACGCGGCCCTTGGCGTCAAGAACTCGGCGACCTGGTCCAAGGATCTCGACAACGAAGCCAACAAGAAATTCGTCGAAGCCTTCAAGGCCGAGTACAAGCGCCTGCCCTCGATCTACGCGGCGCAGAGCTGGGATACGGCGAACCTGATCCTCGCAGCGCTTTCAAAGGCGAGCGTCAAGGACAAGGACGCCTTCCGTGCGGCGCTCAAGGCAGCGGATTTCAAGTCCGTGCGCGGCGAGTTCGCCTTCAACAACAACAACCACCCGATCCAGAACATCTACGTTCGCGAGGTGGTGAAGGAAGATGACGGCGTTCTGACCAACAAGATCATCGCGACTGCCTTCGAGCATCACAAGGATGCCTACGCCGAGAAGTGCGGGATGTAAGACTTGCACCTGTCGTCGCCCGGGTGCTCGGCTTTCATGCTGACATCCGGTCGATGATCCATGCGCCCCTCACACCAAGCTTGGACCGGTCTCTTGTTCACCGCACTCCTGATCGAACAACTGCTCAACGGGCTCCAGCTCGGCGTGATGCTGTTTCTGATGGCCGCCGGCCTGACGCTGATTTTCGGCGTCATGGGTCTGATCAATCTCGCCCATGGCTCGCTCTACATGATCGGCGCCTTCGCCTGCGCCACCGTCGCAGCCGCGACCGGCTCCTTCTGGCTGGGGCTGATCGCCAGCCTCACGGCCGCCGCCGGCGTCGGTGCGATCATCGAGGTCGCCGTCATCCGCAGGCTCTACGACCGTGATCATCTCGATCAGGTGCTTGCCACCTTCGCGCTGATCCTGATCCTGTCCGAAGGTGCGCGCTGGATTTTCGGCTCGTTCCCGCTCTATCTCGATATACCGCCCCTGCTTCAGGGCGCTGTGCCGCTCCCTGGCGGCGGTCAGTATCAGCTCTATCGCCTGGCGATCATCGGCGTCGGCATCGCGGTGGCCGTCGGCCTTTATCTGCTGATCTCCAGGACCCGGCTCGGCATGCGCATCCGGGCGGGCGAGTCGGACCGCGAGATGATCGCAGCGCTCGGCGTCGATATAGCCACGCTTTACACAGTCGTCTTTGCGCTCGGCGCAGCCCTTGCAGGCCTTGCCGGCGCCTTGGTCGGGGCGCTGCAGTCGGTGCAGGTCGGAATGGGCGAACCGGTGCTTATCCTCGCCTTCGTCGTCATCGTCATCGGCGGCATAGGCTCCATCAAGGGTGCGCTCGTCGGCGCTGTGATCGTCGGGGTCGTCGATACCATGGGCCGCTTCCTGCTGCCCTCGCTGCTGGCTTTGACCATGCCCGCATCGCAGGCAACCACGATCGGGGCGGCGCTGGCCTCGATGCTGATCTATGTCGTCATGGCCCTCATCCTCGCCTTCAGGCCGAGCGGCCTGTTTGCCGCGCAGTCGTGAGGTCCCGATGAACCGCGAAACGACAGTCAATCTGCTTCTGGCGCTCCTCCTACTCGGCGCACCGCTTGTCGCCGTCGGCATGGGCGAACCCTTCTATGTGACGCTTGCAACCCGCGTCGCCGTGCTGGCACTTGCCGCCGTCGGCCTCAACCTGGCGCTCGGGCTCGGCGGGCTGCTTTCCTTCGGCCATGCAGCCTTCTTCGGCCTCGGCGGCTATGTCGCGGGTATCCTTGCGACGCACGCCTTCAATGGCGAACCGCTGTTCGCCGACATTCCGGCAACGACGTCGATGCCACTCATCTGGATAACGGCGGTGGTGGTCGCAGGGCTCGTTGCGTTGCCCATCGGTGCGATCAGCCTGCGCACGACAGGCGTCTATTTCATCATGATCACCCTCGCCTTCGCGCAGATGATCTACTATTTCGCAATCTCCTGGCCGGCCTATGGCGGCGAAGACGGCCTGTCGATGTCGGTGCGCAACGCCTTTCCCGGCGTCAATACCGCCAAGCCCCTGCCCTATTTCCTGGTCTGCTACGCCGCGCTGATGGCAACGCTTCTCCTGTTCCGCATCGTCGAGGGTTCACGCTTCGGCAGCGCCCTGCAGGCAGCGCGACAGAACGGCACCCGCCTTGCCGCCGTCGGCATCGCGCCCTTCAACATCCGGCTCGTCGCCTTCGCGGTCTCCGCGATGATCACCGGATTTGCCGGTGCGCTCTATGCCGATCTCAATCGCTTCGTCGGCCCTTCGATGCTGTCGTGGCACATGTCGGGCGAACTGATCGTTCTCATCATTCTCGGCGGCAAGGGCCGGCTGTTCGGGCCCGTCGCCGGCGCCATGATCTTCGTGTTCTTCGAATATGTGCTCGGCGGCATCACCGAGCGCTGGCAGTTCTTCCTCGGCCTCATCCTGCTCGGCATCGTGCTTTTTGCACGCGGCGGGCTGCTGGGCCTGCTCTCGGGAAAGCCGCGCCATGTCTGAGCCAATTCTTGAAATCCGCGACCTCAGAAAATCCTTCGGCGCGCTCAAGGCCACCGACGGGGTGAGCCTCGAGCTTCACCCGGGACAAATCCATGCGCTGATCGGTCCGAACGGCGCCGGAAAAAGCACGCTGATCCACCAGATCGCCGGCTCGCTCAAGGCCGACAGCGGGACGATCCGCTTTCTCGGTCAGGACATCAGCGGGCACGACATGGCCGCCCGTGCGAGGCTTGGACTTGCGCGCAGCTTCCAGATCTCCTCGCTGGCGCAGGAGTTCTCGGCCCTTCGCAACGTCATGCTAGCGGTGCAGGCAAGCCGTGGCAGCAGCTTTCGTTTCTTTCGCCAGGTGGTCGATGACAAGGACCTGACCGAACCGGCAATGGCGATGCTGGAGCGCGTCGACCTCGCCGCGCGCGCCCATGTACCCGCAGCCGAACTCTCGCACGGAGAACGCCGGCAGCTTGAAATCGCCATTGCGCTGGCGCTTTCGCCGAAGGCCTTCCTCTTCGACGAGCCGATGGCCGGCATGGGGCCGGAGGGCTCCAAACGGCTGACGTCTTTCCTCGATGGGTTGCGCCAGCAGGCACCGATGCTGCTTGTGGAGCACGACATGGACGCGGTCTTTGCACTGGCGGATCGGATATCCGTGCTTGTCTATGGCCGCATCATCGCGACGGGCACGGTCGAGGAAATACGCAGCGACCCGGAAGTGCGCCGCGCCTACCTGGGAGAAGCCGCGTGAGCCTGCTGGAACTGAAAGGTCTCGAAACCTTCTATGGCGCTTCCCAGGCGCTCTTCGGCGTCAATCTCGATGTGCGGGAGGGCGAAGTGGTTGCGCTCATGGGCCGCAACGGCATGGGCAAGACGACGACGATCAACTCCATCCTCGGCCTTGTGCGCCCGCGCTCAGGTGTGATCAGCTTCGCGGGCAAGGCGATCTTCGGCATGCGGCCGCACCGGATCGCCAGACTCGGCCTTGGCCTCGTGCCCGAAGGACGGCGCTGCTTCCCGAACCTCACCGTCATGGAAAACCTCGTTGCCACCGCTCGTGGCAGCGAGTGGACCTTGGAGAAGGTGGTCGCGCTCTTTCCCCGCCTCGGCGAACGGCGCGACCAATATGCCAATACGCTTTCCGGTGGCGAGCAGCAGATGCTTGCCATCGGCCGGGCGCTGATGACCAATCCCAGCCTGCTCATTCTGGACGAGGCGACCGAGGGCCTGGCGCCAGTGATCCGGCAGGACATCTGGTCGGCGATCCGTACGCTGAAGACGGCCGGCCAATCGATCCTCGTCGTCGACAAGACGCTTTCGGAATTGCTACCCCTCGCCGACCGCTGCTTCGTGCTGGAGAAGGGCGCGACGGTGTTCACGGGATCGCCGGCAGCGCTGACGCCGGCGCTTCAGGATCGCTATCTCGGCGTCTAAGCTTTCAGTCAGGCGGCGGGAATGCCGCCACCAAGCACGACGGAATAGGCCACAGCGTCGATATTGCCGCCGGAAATCACGCAGACGATGTTTCCCTTAAGGTCCGGTCGGGCGATCGCGGCGGCAAGTGAGGCGGCGCCCGCACCTTCTGCCACGATCTTGGCCTTCCTGAACAAAAGCCGCATCGCGTCTGTCACCTCAGCGGGACTGACGGCAATGGCCCCGTCGATCAGTTCGCGTGCGACCGGCCAAAGCTGCGGGACCAGCGACGGAGCGCCGATGCTCTTGATGAAGGACGGGCGGGTTTCGATCATCACAATCCGCCCCGCCTCAAGTGCGGCGCAAACCGGGGCGGCGCTGTCGTCTTCGACCGCAAAGACGCGTGCCGGCCGGGAACCGGTCTTGATGGCACTGGCGACCCCGGTGGTCATGCTGCCGCCGCCATAGGGGGTCAGCACCACGTCGACATCGGGCAGGTCCTCGACGATTTCCATGCCGATCGAGCCGTTGCCGGAAAGCACCGCCTGATCGGTCACCGGATTGATCAGCAGTTCCGGCGCATCCGGCCTGTCCGCGCTGACAATGTAGTCCCACCAGGTCTCCGCGCTCACGAAGCGCACCTCCCCGCCAAGGTCGCGCACGCCCTCGATCTTGGTCTGTGGCGCTCCGCGGTACATATAGGCGACCATCGGAACACCGATGAGGCGCGCGGCCCAGGCCATGCCGTAGGCCATATTGCCGGAACTCGTGACCGCGACGCCGCCCCGCAGAGCAGCAGGGTCGCGCGACAGCACTGCATTCAGCGCTGGGCGGAGCTTGAAGGCGCCAATCGGAGAAAGCGTCTCCAGTTTCAGGAAGATTTGCCGGTCCGAAAGTCCGAGGTCGAGCCTGACCAGCGGCGTGCGCGCGACGTGGGGAGCGATGCGGCCACGCGCCTCGGCGATTTCGTCCAATGTCGGCCGGTGTGGTGCAGCGGTCATTGCGAAAGTCCCCCTGGGCGGCGCGATCTTTATCGGCGTCTCAGTGTGACGCTGCGGGCGGTATGCCGCCCGCAGCTTGTCGATGCTATCAGATCAGGTCACGGCCGCACGAACGGCAAAGCGCGCATCCTGCCATGTACCGGTGCGCAGGATCTCTTCCAGAATTTCGACCGCCTGCCAAACGTCGGCGTAGCTTACATAGAGCGGGGTGAAACCGAAACGAATCGTCGACGGCGCGCGGAAGTCGCCGATGACGTCGCGGGCGATAAGCGCCTGCATAATCTCGTAGCTGTTGGGATGGCTGAACGAAACCTGGCTTCCGCGCCTCGCGCCGTCACGTGGGCTCTCGAGCTCGAGGCCGTAGGCGCCGCATTTCGCCTCAACCAGCGTGATGAAGAGGTCGGTGAGCCGGATGCTCTTCTCACGCAACTTGGTCATGTCGACCTCATCCCAGACGTCGAGTGCGCCCTTGAGCGCCCGAAGCGACAGGATCGGTTGCGTTCCGCAAAGGAAGCGGCGGATCCCCTCGCCGGCCGCGTAGTGCTTCTCGAAGGCAAAGGGGCGCGCATGCCCCCACCAGCCACTGAGCGGCTGGCGGATATCGCCATGGTGACGCGTCGCGGCATAGATGAATGCTGGTGCTCCGGGACCGCCGTTCAGGTACTTGTAGGTGCAGCCGACGGCAAAATCGACATCAGCGCCGTCAAGATCGATCGGCAGCGCGCCTGCCGTATGGCAGAGATCCCAGATGATCAGCGCGCCATGCTCATGCGCCTTGCGCGTCAGCGCCGCCATGTCGCGCAGTTCGCCGGACTTGTAGTTCACGTGGTTGACCAGAACCACGGCAACGTCACTGTTGATCAGGTCTTCGATCTCGGGCGCGTCGACCCCTTCGAGACGCAGCGCCGCACCCGGACGCGTCGAGACCACGCCCTCGGCCATGTAGAGGTCGGTCGGGAAACTGCTGCCTTCGCTGACGATCACCGAGCGCTCCGGCCGCAGCGCCATCGCCGCATGCAGGGCCTTGTAGATGTTGATCGATGTGGTGTCGCAAACGACGGTCTGGCCGGCCGCCGCGCCAATCAGTCGGCCAACCCGGTCCCCGAGCGCAAGCGGCATCTCGAACCATCCGGCCGTGTTCCAGCTTCGGATGAGATCCTGGCCCCATTCCTCCGTCGCCGCCATGCGAAGCTCGTCGAAGGCAGCGGTCGAAGCAACGCCGAGCGAGTTGCCGTCGAGATAGATGAGGCCCGGTGGCAGGATGAAACGATCGCGCATCGGACGTAGCACGTCGGCCGCATCCATCGCCTCGATCGCTGCAAAATCAGGAACTGCACTCATGAAGATGGTCCTTGGTTATTCACGAACGGTTTCGCGGGCTGGTGCCGGCCCGCGGCTTCGCTTGAGGCTCGGAAGAGCCAGCATGGCGAGAACGAAGAGGCCAGTCGCAAGTTTCAGATCCGGTGGTGGCATGCCGGCGGCCAGGCAGAAGGAGACGAGCTGATAGTAGACGACCGCGCCGACAAACGGGGCGGCGAGTTGGCGCAACACGCTTTGCTTTCCGACGATCGCCTCGCCGATCATCAGCGCCGCGAGCCCATTGATAAGGATGCCGAGGCCCATGTTGACGTCGGCAAAGCCCTGCGACTGCACCATCAGCGCTCCGCCTGCCGCCGAAAACGCGCCGGCAAGCCCGACGCCGCCGATCGTCGCCAGCCAGACGTTGATGCCCTGCGCTTCCGCCATGTCGGGATTGGCACCGACGGCCCGGATCGCCGTTCCCTTCTCGGTCCTGAAGAAATGATAGAGCAGGAAGAAGACGATGAGTGCGATGAGGCCGGCGACAACGATCTTGCTTGCCGGGAAACCCGGCTGCAGCCCTGGCACCCAGTCGAACATCGTCGGCGCCCCGAAAACCGATAGGTTCGACCGGCCCATGATGCGCAGATTGATCGAATAGAGCATCGTCATCATTAGGATGCCGGCAAGCAACGTGTGAATGCGGAATCTCAGATGGATGAACGCCGTGCAGCAGCCGGCGACAAAACCGGCGAGGAGTGCGATGGCGATCGCGGCGAGCGGCGACATGCCGGCCGCCATCAGTACACCGCAGACGCAACCGCCAAGCGGGAACGCGCCCTCGCTGGTCAGATCCGGGAAGCTCAGCATGCGAAACGGGATCATGATCCCCAGCACGACGAAGGCAAGGATCAGGCTCTGGGCCAGCGTGACGGGAACGAGCGAGACGAAACTCGCGATTGTGTTTTGAATAATATCCATGATCGTCAGCTCGCCAGGAACATGCGGTCGGTTTTGACGGAGAAATGGCCGATCAGGTCCGGCACCGTCGTCTGGGCCTTGTCCTTGCCATCGATTTCGAGGCGGACGCGCCCGGCATCGAGCATGACGACCTTGTGGCCGAAATCCACGGCATGCTGCATGTTGTGCGTCACCATCAGCGTCGTCAGCTTCAAGGCTTCGACGGCGCGGATCGTTGCTTGCATGACGATGTCGGCAGTGCGCGGGTCGAGCGCCGCGGTGTGTTCGTCGAGCAGCAGCAGCTCCGGCGAACCGCCGACCGCCATGATCAACGACAAGGATTGCCGTTGGCCACCCGACAGTAGCTCCACGCGCGTGTCGAGACGCTTTTCGAGGCCGAGGCCCAGAAGCGACAGGCGCTCCTTGTAGGCGGTGAGCCTTGCCGCGTTCAGCCCGCGGCGCAGGGTGCGCTTGTTGCTTCGAAGCTCGGCGAGCAGCATGTTTTCGGCCACCGTCATGCTGGCGGCGGTACCGCGCATCGGGTCCTGGAACACGCGCGCAAGCCGCATGGCGCGTTTGTGCACGGGCGTCGCCGTCACGTCGTCCCCATTGATGACGATCTGGCCGCTATCGAGCGCGAGCGCCCCGGAGATGGCGTTGAGCATGCTGCTCTTGCCGGCGCCGTTCGAGCCGATGACGACGCCGAACTCGCCTGTTGCAAGGCTGAGGCTGAGGCCGTCGAGTGCGACCTTTTCGTCTGCCTGCCCCTTGTAGAAGACCTTGCGGGCCGATCTGATTTCCAGCATTGGCTCCCCCTCATAACCCATGAAGTGACGGCGCTCCCGACGCCGTCACCTATTCGCCCAAAATCAGTCGACCAGGCAGCCGCAATCGGCGAGCGATGCCGGTATTGCGATGCCGAAGGCCGCCGCCGCTTTCTTCGAGATCAGCGGTGCATGGTCCTCATAGCTCGGACGCGACGGCGCGATCGTCTTCGGGTCCTTGCCCCCAAGGATCTCCGCGGCAATCTTGCCGGCATTCATGCCGACCTGCTCGTAGTTGACGGCAAAGCTTGCCGGCACGACGCCGTCGCGCACAGCACCATCGTCGGAGTTGACGATCGGGATCTGCGCCTGGCGTGCAGCCGCCGAGACGGCGCCGATTGCCGGCTGGAGCAGGTTGGATGCGGGCGTATAGATCACGTCGGCCTTGCCGGCGAAGGAGGCAATGCGCTGCTGGATGTCGTTGACGTTGTCGACGCCAACGGCCACGACCTCAAAGCCGGCGGCCGGTGCAGCCGCCTTGATCTTGTCGAGCAGAGCCGTGTCGTTCGCCTCGCCAGGGTTGTACGGCACGCCGAAGCGCTTGGCCTCCGGAAGGAGCTTGCGGGTAAAGGCCATCACGGCAGCCACGTCCTGAAGGTCCGTCGCGCCAGTCATGCCGTCGTCACCCGCCCCCCAGGACGGAACCAGCTTCGCGGCCACCGGATCGGTGACGGCGGAAAAGACAACCGGAATACCGGATCCGGCGAGCGCCTTTTTGGCGATCTGCGAGACCGGCGTTGTGATCGTGTAGATCAGTTTCGGCTGCTCGGCCTGCAGTTTGGCAATCATCTGCGGAACAAGCGAGGCGTCGAAGTTGGTGTGGCTTTCAGTGTAAACGACATCGGTGCCCTCGACGAAGCCGTTTTCAGCCAGTGCCTTCTTGAAGCCGGCGATCGACGCACTCAATTGCGGATGTTCGCCGAAATTGGCGATGCCAATACGGATCGGATCAGCAGCGGCCGTTCCCGCTCCCCACGCCAGCGCGCCGGCGACAACCAATCCCGAAAGCCAAGTCCTCTTGCTCATACATCCCTCCCAGAATTTGACGAGCGTTACCGCCCTCCTCGGCGGCGTGGGTGGATGATGGAGACGGTCAGACTTCTTGTCAAATAAATATATATATTTTCATCAGAGTCGCAGAACTATATATATTTGTATCGATCCGATGCGGGCGTTAAGGGAACTTGATGCAAGACCACGAACAGTCGACCAAAACCGAATTGGCCTACCGGCTGCTGCGACGCGATATCCTGGCGACGCGTCTCAAGCCTGGCGCGCCGATGAAGCTGAGTGTGCTGCGCGAAAGCTACGGAATCGGCTGGACACCTCTGCGCGAAGCACTGTCGCGTCTGGAGGCGGAAGGCCTGGTCACGGCCATCAGCAACCGCGGCTTTGCCGTTGCTCCGGTTTCACGCGAGGAACTGGACGATCTCACACGCGCGCGCCTGGCCGTCGAAATGCCGTTGCTTCTCGAGTCGATCGAGAACGGCGACAGCGCATGGGAATCGGCCGTCGTCACCGCGCATTACCGGCTGTCCCGCTGCAAAGTCTCGGTCGAGCATTTCTCCGAAAGCGAGATCGACGAGTGGGACGAAAAGCACGCCGCCTTCCACGCAGCACTGATCGGTGCGGCACGATCGAACTGGTTGACCCGCTTCCAGTCAACGATTTCCGATCAGCTTCGTCGCCACCACCGTTTCCTCAGCCTGGCCCCGACATTGAGGGCTGCCGCAGGGATGAGCAAGGGATACGAGGAAGCGGTCGCCGCCTTGCAAGACGCGATGGCGATCGAGCATCACACTGAGCTGATGGAGGCGGCACTTGATCGAGATTTCGAGCGCGCCAGGACGCTGATGGCCGACCACATCGGCTTTACCGTCAATGTCTATGTCCAATCCGAGGACGGTGGCCGTTCTCAATCTTCCGGGCACCCGTCGTTGCCGGGGGTTGCGTCCAAATGACGGCCCAACGCAGCCTGTCCAAGAGCCGGAAACATCTCTAATAAGGGCAAGGCGGCAGTATACGCCTGCAGCTTTGCGAAAGTGGACGTTTGGTATGATGGGTGAAGACAAGTTCGACATCTCGCCGGAATGGGTGGATGGCGAGACCAAGGCCCTCGAGGCTCCCGGCGATCACCGTGTCGAGCTCAGGCTCTGGCTGCGTCTGCTGACGTGCTCGACACTGGTCGAGAGCGAAGTCCGCCGGCGGCTCCGGGAAGAATTCGACTCCACCCTGCCACGTTTCGACCTGATGGCCCAGCTCGAGCGAGCGCCTGATGGCATGGTGCTGGGGGAAGTCTCTAAGCGCATGATGGTCTCACCCGGCAACATAACGGTTCTTGTGGAACGGCTGACCGAGAGCGGTCACATCAGCCGTACGACACTGCCGACGGATCGACGTGTACAGATCATCGCGCTGACGCCCTTCGGCCGCGCCGAATTCGAGAAGATGGCGGCAAGGCATTCCGACTGGATCTCCGACCTGTTCGCTGGACTTTCAGCGAAGGAGGGCGGTGTGTTGATGGACGAGCTTGCCAAGCTCAAGCGATCCATCGTTGCTGCGTTGGCCCGGAACACTTAAGGCACTGCGCCTTTCTTTCCGCCGTCTCCCGAGATGCTCCGAAACGGTTCGCCACTCGCGCACCGCACTCCGGACGCATGTAGCGTCGTCACATTTGTCGAAACAATTTTAAGCTTGAAATTTCTCTGGAACGAGTCCACCCTGCTCCTCGCAGTCCGGGATGACGGTCGACGCCATCTGGACGGTGACACACGCAGCCGGAGCTCGGGAGGAGAACGACATGCGGATCGTCTGTATCGGTGGCGGGCCAGCCGGCCTCTATTTTGCGCTGCTGATGAAGCGCCAGCACCCGGAACACCGCATAACGGTCGTCGAGCGGAACCGCGCCTTCGACACCTTCGGGTGGGGGGTGGTCTTCTCGGATGCGACGATGCAGTCGATGCGCCAATGGGATCCGGAGACTGCCGAGGCGATCGAGGTCGCTTTCAACCACTGGGACGACATCGAACTGGTTTTCAAGGGCCGTAAGATCAGGACGACGGGCCACGGCTTCGTCGGCATCGGCCGCAAGAAGATGCTCAATATCCTCCAGGATCGCTGCCTCGAACTCGGTGTCGAACTCGCGTTCGAGCACGACGTCGAAAGCGACGAGGAATTCGCCGATGCGGACCTCATCATCGCCTCCGACGGCGTCAACTCGAGGATCCGCAATAGATACGCCGACGTATTCCAACCCGACATGGTCGTTCGGCCAAACCGTTATGTCTGGCTCGGCACGGACAAGCGCTTCGACGCCTTCACCTTCGACTTCCAACGCACCGAACACGGCTGGTTCCAGGCGCATATCTACCGCTTCGATGAGAACACCTCGACCTTCATCGTCGAAACCACGGATGACGTCTTTCAGGCCCATGGTCTCGACCATATGGACCAGCAGCAGTCGATTGAGTTCTGCGAAAAACTCTTTGCCGAGACGCTCGACGGCCATAGGCTGATGACCAATGCGCGGCACTTGCGCGGCTCTGCCTGGCTGAACTTCGGCCGGCTGATTTGCGAGAAGTGGAGCCACTTCAACGGCAATAGCCACGTCGTCCTGATGGGGGACAGCGCCCACACGGCGCATTTCGCCATCGGCTCGGGCACCAAGCTTGCGATCGATGACGCCATCGAGCTTACCCGACAATTCGATATCCTCGGCCACGACGAAGCCAACATCCCGGCTGTGCTCGCGGCTTACGAGGAGATACGCCGGGTTGATGTCGCCCGCATCCAAAATGCGGCGCGCAATGCGATGGAGTGGTTCGAAGTCGCCGGCACGCGCTATGCCGATACGCTGGAGCCGGAGCAATTCATGTATTCGATGCTGACCCGCTCACAGCGTATCAGCCACGAGAATCTTCGCCTTCGCGACAAGGACTGGCTCGAAGGTTTCGAACGCTGGTTCGCCGAACGTGCCGGCGCCGAGCCGGCGTCGAATGGCACGGTTCCGCCGCCGATGTTCACGCCTTTCAAGCTTCGCGGCCTGACGCTCAGGAATCGCATCGTCGTTTCGCCAATGGCGATGTATTCGGCGACCGACGGCGTGCCCAACGACTTTCACCTGGTGCATCTCGGTGCGCGCGCCATGGGCGGCGCAGCCCTCGTTTTTCCTGAAATGACGTGCGTGTCGCCTGACGCCCGCATCACGCCCGGATGCTTGGGACTCTGGAACGCCGAACAGACGTTGGCCTTCAAGCGCATCGTCGATTTCGTGCACCAGCAGACGCCTGCCAAGATCGGCATCCAGCTTGGGCATGCCGGAAGAAAAGGTGCGACCAAATTGGCCTGGGAGGGGATCGACCAGCCCTTGAACGAGGGCGCCTGGCCGCTCATTTCCGCGTCGGCCCTGCCTTACCTCGCGCATTCGGATACGCCGCGCGAAATGACCCGAGCCGACATGGACCTCGTCGTCGCCGACTTCGTGCAGGCGACCGGACGCGCCCGTGACCTCGGTTTCGACATCCTCGAACTGCACGTGGCGCACGGCTACCTGCTGTCGAGCTTCCTGTCGCCGCTCACCAACCTCCGCACGGACGACTATGGCGGCGACCATGCGTCCCGCGCCCGCTTTCCGCTCGAAGTGTTCCACGCGATCCGCAAGGCGTGGCCCGAGGACCGACCGATGTCGGTGCGCCTTTCGACGCATGACTGGCACGAAGGCGGCAACACTCCTGACGATGCGGCGATTTTCGCCCGCCTGTTCAAGGAAGCCGGCGCCGATATGATCGACTGCTCCTCCGGTCAGGTGGTGAAGGAAGAAAAACCTGTTTACGGCCGGCTGTTCCAGACACCATTTTCCGACAAGATCCGCAACGAGATCCAGGTTCCGACCATCGCCGTCGGAGCGATTTCCGAAGCCGACCACGCCAATTCCATCATTGCGGCCGGCCGTGCCGACCTCTGCGCAATTGCGCGTCCGCATCTGGCCGACCCGTCCTTCGTCATGCACGAGGCGGCGAAGATCGGCTATGACGGGCAGCCCTGGCCAAAGCAATACCACTCCGCCCGCGCGCAATATGTGAACAATCTGGCGCGCGCCGCAACGACGGTAGGCAAGCCATGAACCGCAGACACGCCCTCGTCACGGGCGCCGGAAGCGGCATCGGCAAGGCGATCGCGCTAGCACTCGCAGCCGATGGCCATATCGTCAGCCTTGTGGGGCGCCGCGCCGCGCCGCTCGAAGCCGTGAAAGAGGAAATCCACTCATCAGGCGGCGAAGCCCACGTCCACCATGAGTTCGATGTGACCGACCCGGCAGCGGTCGAGCAAGGCATTTCGGCTGCGATTGCGAAGAGCGGAGAGATTGCGGTTCTCGTCAACTGCGCCGGCGAGGCTCCTTCGGCGCCGTTCGAGAAAACCGATCTTTCACTCTGGCAACGAGTGCTCACGGTCAACCTGACCGGGGTGTTTCTTGTGACGCAGGCAGCCCTTGCCTCCGTGCGCCGGGCCGGCAACGGCCGGATCGTCAATGTCGCAAGCACCGCGGGCCTCACCGGTTACGCCTATGTTTCAGCCTATTGCGCCTCGAAACACGGCGTCATCGGCCTGACGCGGGCGCTGGCGCTCGAACTTGCCCGCACCGACGTGACCGTCAATGCCGTCTGCCCGGGGTTCACCGACACGCCGCTCATCGACGGTGCGCTTGACACGATCAGCGAGAAGACTGGCCGTTCGCGCGAGGAGGCGCGCGCCAGCCTTGCCCGTTCCAATCCGCAAGGGCGCCTGGTGACGCCCGACGAGGTCGCACACACCGTCTCCTGGCTCGTGTCGGAGAAGGCAACCGCGATCACCGGCCAGGCCATCCCAGTGGCGGGCGGCGAAGTTCTCGGAGGATAGACATGACAAACCCGATGCAGGCCAAGAAGCGCGCCTTCAAAGACCATACGGCCAAGCACTTCCTGTTCGAAACGGACGCTGACGGCCGGGTCGCCACGATCACGCTCGACCGTCCGGAAAAGAAGAACCCACTGACCTTCGAAAGTTACGAGGAGCTTTGCGATCTCTTCCGGGCGCTTGGTCGCGCCAGCGATGTGCGCGCCGTGGTGCTGACCGGCGCCAGCGACAACTTCTCCTCCGGCGGCGACGTCTTCGAGATCATCGAGCCGCTGACGCGCATGTCGATGCCGGATCTGCTTGATTTCACCCGCATGACCGGCGAACTGGTGCGCCAGATCCGCGCCTGCCCGCAGCCCGTCATATCAGCCGTCGACGGCATCTGCGCCGGTGCCGGCGCGATCCTGGCGATGGCTTCCGACTTCCGCGTGGCAACGCCGGAGGCGAAGACGGCGTTTCTCTTCACCCGCGTCGGGCTGGCCGGCGCCGACATGGGCGCCTGCGGCATCCTTCCCCGCATTATCGGCCAGGGCCGTGCCGCCGAACTGCTCTTCACCGGCCGGGTCATGACCGCGACCGAGGGCCACGCCTGGGGCTTCTACAACGCCCTCCACGAGCGTCCGTCGCTGCTTGCCGAGGCGCAGAAATTCGCACGCAGCATCGCCGACGGCCCGTGGCTCGCCCATGCTATGACGAAGAAGATGCTCGACCAGGAATGGGCGATGGGCATCGATCAGCTGATCGAAGCGGAAGCGCAGGCCCAAGCGATCTGTATGGCGACCGGCGACTTCCGCCGCGCCTTCGAGGCCTTTGCCGCCAAGGCGAAGCCGGAATTCAAAGGGAATTGAGCATGAGTTCCCATGAGACGGCTTTGCGCCCACCAACCCGCGACCATCTCGACTGGCCATTCTACGAGGATAGGCATCGCGCGCTTGCCGCCGAATTGGACGGCTTCGTTGCCGGCGGCGGTCTTGGCGAAGTCGATCACCGGGATGTGGATGCCGCCTGCAAACATCTGGTCGCAGCGCTCGGCGCTGCAGGCGTACTTCGCCATTGCGTGCCGAAGGCGTTCGGCGGTACGAGCGAAGACATCGACAGCCGATCGCTTTGCCTCATCCGCGAAACGCTCGCCTATACCGACGGGCTTGCCGACTTCGCCTTCGCCATGCAGGGGCTGGGGACTGGCGCGATCAGCCTTTCCGGCTCCGAGGCGCTGAAGCAGGCCATCCTACCCAAGGTCGCCCGCGGCGAGTGCATCTCCGCCTTTGCGCTTTCCGAACCCGATGCGGGCTCGGATGTTGCGGCGATGGCCTGTGCGGCGCGCCGCGACGGCGACCATTTCGTGCTCGACGGCGAGAAGACCTGGATCTCGAACGGAGGCATTGCCGACGTCTACACTGTCTTTGCCCGCACCGGCGAGGCGCCCGGCACGCGTGGCATATCCGCCTTCGTGGTCTTTGCCGACACGCCGGGCTTCACGATCGCCGAGCGCATCGAGACGATTGCGCCGCATCCGCTCGCCCGGCTTCGTTTCGACAATTGCCGTATTCCGTCGTCACAGCTTCTCGGCAGCCCGGGCGAAGGCTTCAAGATCGCCATGCGCACGCTCGACATCTTCCGCCCATCCGTCGCTGCCGCCGCGATCGGCTTTGCCCGTCGCGCGCTCGACGAGGCGGTGGCACATGCGAAGAACCGCAAGATGTTTGGCGCAACGCTTGCCGACCTGCCGACCGCGCAAAGCACACTCGGTGACATGGCAACGGCGATCGACTCCGCAGCCCTTCTGACTTGCCGCACGGCGTGGCAACGCGACGTGCAAAAGCGGCCGACGACTCGCGAGGCGGCAATGGCCAAGATGACGGCGACGGAGAATGCGCAGTGGGTCATCGACCAGGCGCTGCAGCTCTTCGGCGGTCGGGGGGTACGCGTCGGCGAGATCACAGAGCGGCTCTATCGTGAGATCCGTGCGCTGCGCATCTACGAAGGCGCGACCGAAGTTCAAAAGCTCATCATCGGCCGCGAGCTGATGAAGGGCACGGCACGATAACGGTGGCGTCACCACCTCGCTCGCCAACCACGCTTCCCTTGCATGGCCGGACGATATCCGAGCCGCACTGACGCAACATCTGGAGACAACCAATGCACACCATCCTGCAACCTGAAGGTTGGGCAAAGCCCATCGGCTATGCCAACGGCGTCACTGCGAAGGGCCGCACTCTCTTCGTCGGCGGTCAGATCGGCTGGAACGAGCGCTCCGAGTTCGAAACCGATGATTTCGTCGAGCAGGTCCGCCAGACTCTGAAAAATGTGGTCGCGGTGCTCGCCGCCGGGGGGGCGGAGCCGCACCACATCACGACGATGACCTGGTACTTCACCGACAAGCAGGAATATATCGGTAACCTCCGCGGTATCGGCCAAGCCTACCGCGACATCATCGGCAGGAACTTCCCTGCAATGGCGGCAATGCAGGTGGTCGCGCTGGTCGAAGACCGGGCCAAGATCGAAATCCAGGCCACGGCCGTCATCCCCGATTGAGGATTGCCGACATGCCAGAGATCAGATTTTCGCAGAGCGTTTCCGCCCGTCGGGAAGACGGTGCTCTCGTCGTCACCATCGACAACCCGCCCGTCAACGCGCTGTCGGCGCATGTCAGGTCCGGCCTGATGGCTGCTTTGGATCATGCTACTGACCTTCCGACGATTACCGGTCTCGTGATCACCGGTGCGGGCAGCACGTTTATCGGCGGTGCTGATATCAAGGAGTTTGGCAAACCTCCCATGGAGCCGATGCTTCCCGAGGTGATCGATCGCATCGAGACTTTCGAAAAGCCGGTCGTCTGCTCGGTGAATGGCTCCGCCCTTGGCGGAGGCTGCGAGGTGGCGCTCGCCTGCCACGGCCGCATAGCTGGAGAAAAGGCCGCGTTCGGACTGCCCGAAGTGAAGCTCGGCATCGTTCCGGGTGCTGGCGGGACACAACGCCTGCCACGGCTGATCGGCACGATCGCGGCCATCGATCTCATCGGAACGGGGCGCACCGTCAACGTGAGCGAAGCTGTCGCACTCGGCCTTGCCGATGGCACCGCCGCGGACCCTGTAGCCGCCGCCCTTACGCTCCTGCGCGAACTGGGTGCAAAGTCGCTCCGTCGCACCGGCTTGATGGCGGTCCCGACGGTGGACGCAGCAGCCGTCAGCGCGGCGGAGGCGAAGGTCCTGGCGCGAGCCCGCGGCCAATCCGCTCCGGTCGAGGCGGTACGTCTCGTCAAGGCGGCCGGTCAAGTCGATCTGAAACAGGGATTGGCGGAAGAACGCGGCACATTCCTGCGTTTACGCGACTCCGTCGAGTCCGCTGCCCTGCGGCACGTATTCTTTGCCGAACGCGCCGCCGGCAAGGTCGAAGGCTTAGAGACAGTCTCGCCACGCAGAATCGAGACAATTGCGGTGGTCGGCGCGGGGCTGATGGGGGCAGGCATTGCGGTCTCGGCCCTGACCAGCGGCTGTCGCGTCATCGCTTTGGAGCAGACAAAGGAAGCAGCCGCCGACGCGCGCACCCGCATTGCCGAGACACTCGACAAAACCGTCCGCTCCGGACGGATGGACGCGGATGGACGCGACGACTGCATCGTCCGATTACAGACCACCGCTGAAGCGGCAGACCTCGTCACCGCTGATCTCGTCATCGAAGCGGTGTTCGACGACCTCCAGGTCAAGATGGACTTGTTTCGCCGGCTCGACGGCATCCTTGCGCCAGGCACCATTTTGGCGACCAACACCAGCTACCTCGATCCCGACGTGATCGCCGCGGCGACGACCGATCCGTCGCGGGTGGTCGGATTGCACTTCTTCTCGCCCGCCAATGTCATGCGGCTTGTCGAAGTCGTCGATTGCGCCAAGACCGCGCCCGATGTGCTGGCGAGTGCACTCGCCTTCGTCAAACGCCTGGGCAAGTTACCCGTCGTCTGCGGCGTTACCGAGGGCTTCATCGGCAACCGCATCTTCTCCGCCTATCGTCGCGAGGCAGAGTTCATGCTCGAGGATGGCGCCGTGCCCGACGAGATCGACGCCGCCTTGGAAGCTTACGGTTTTCCGATGGGCATCTTCGCCGTCAATGACATGGCCGGATTGGAGATCGCCTGGGCGCGCCGGAAGCGGCGGGCCGCGACGCGGGATCCTGCCGCACGTTATGTCGAGATCGCCGATAGGCTTTGCGAGGCGGGCCGTCTTGGCCGCAAGAGTGGCCGCGGCTGGTACGCCTACCCCAACGGCGAGCGCACCGTCGATCCGGAAGTGACGGCGATGATCAAGGCGGCGCGCGCCGCCAAGAACATAACGCCGCGAGCCATCACTGCCGAAGAGATCATGGGCCGGCTTTTGAAGGCGATGGTCGATGAAGGAACGGCGCTGCTGGCCGAAGGCATCGCCGCGCGCCCCGGCGACATCGATCTGGTGATGATCAACGGTTACGGCTTTCCGGCCCACAAGGGCGGGCCGATGTTTACCGCGCAGCAAGGCAAGGACCTGAAATCATGAGCGAGGCCTATATCATTGATGGCGTCCGCACGCCCATCGGCCGATACGGCGGCGCTTTGTCGGTCGCCCGTGCCGACGACCTCGCCGCGCACGTAATCCGCGAGGCGCTGGCGCGCCTCGCGTCCGTACCGGCCGAAGCGATCGATGAGGTCGTCTTCGGTTGTGCCAACCAGGCGGGCGAAGACAACCGCAACGTGGCCCGCATGGCCGCCTTGCTTGCCGGATTGCCGGACGCGGTTCCTGGCACGACGATCAACCGGCTTTGCGGCTCGGGGCTGGATGCCGTCGGTTACGCCGCACGCGCGATCCGGCTCGGCGAGGCGGAAGTCGTGATTGCCGGTGGCATCGAAAGCATGTCGCGCGCGCCTTTCGTCATGCCGAAGGCCCAAAACGCCTTCCAACGCAGCACCGAAGTACACGACACAACGATCGGCTGGCGGTTCGTCAATCCGGTCATGCAAGAACGGTACGGCATCGAGTCCATGCCGGAGACCGCCGAAAACGTTGCAGCCGAGTTTGATATCTCGCGCGCGGACCAGGACGGCTTTGCACTCCGCAGCCAGGCCCGCGCTGCGGCTGCGCAAAAGAATGGCCGCTTCGCGCGCGAAATCGCCCCCTATCCGATCAAAGGGCGCAAGGGCGAGACGACGCACGTCTTAGAGGATGAGCATCCGCGCGAGACAACGTTCGAGAAGCTCGCCAGCCTGCCGACGCCGTTCCGCACCAATGGCACCGTGACAGCCGGCAATGCATCCGGTGTCAACGACGGCGCGGCCGCACTTCTGCTTGCCTCAGGCTGCGCGGTCGAACGCTACGGCCTCACGCCACTTGCTCGCGTCGAGGGGATGGCAACGGCGGGGGTTCCTCCACGCGTCATGGGTATGGGCCCCGTCTTTTCCACCAGAAAGCTCCTGGACCGTCTCGGTGTTAGCATCGGCGATATCGATATCCTCGAGCTCAATGAAGCCTTCGCAGCCCAGGCTCTCGCCTGCATGCGGCAGCTAGGCCTTGCGGATGATGCCGCCCACGTAAATCCCAACGGCGGCGCCATTGCCTTGGGACATCCTCTCGGCATGTCCGGTGCGCGCCTTGCGCTGACCGCAGCACTGGAACTTGAACTTCGAGGAGCAAGGCGAGCTGTCGCCACCATGTGTATTGGCGTTGGACAAGGCATCTCGATGTTACTGACGCGACCGTGATGCCGACGGATGCTCCTGCATTACGGCCTGGCGTGTCTCACGGTCTGCGCAGATCGTCAGTCCATGTTGTAGAAATAAAATCGAGAACGCCCCATTCAGGCAGTTGATACCCGTGCGGCCTGGCGGCACCCTTTTTGGGTAAGCGACGTAGCCGATCTTTGTGAAAGAACGCGGTTATCGGTCGCCGCCTTTCGCGATCCGAGCGAGCACGAGTTTGAGAGGGACCTAGGGCTCGGAAACTGGTTATCGTGTGGTGTTCGAAGCCATGATAGGAGCTCTTTCATTACCGTTGCGCAAAACGCCGGCATCGGACGCCGTCTAGTCACGGCCACTCCGTTGTGAAGACTAGTTCTGTTCCTTTCCCTTCGACAGATACTGAGCTGTGGTGAGGTAATAGTTCCGGGCGGTGGCATTGATCTGGCGCTCGCCCAACTCGGTTAGTGCCCGGGCCTTGATCTCGTTGGCTGCTATGTTCGCAGGGTCAATGGCCAGTACATAATCGATCATCTCGGCCGCCCATTGGAACTCCTTTGCTTCGACTGCCTCCCTGGCACGAGCAATCATCTGCTCTGCCCCTCCTGTCATTACGAGCATTTTGCGGGCACGCTCCGCAGGTGGCAGAGGGTTCAGATTGGTGGCGTTCCCATCGAACCATCCGACATAATCGGCGTAAATGCCGCGTACGGTCCAAGCGACACTGCCGTAGTACTCTTGCAGGTATGGACTCGTTGCCAGCTCAGGAGAGAGTTTCACCTCTTGCACAAGCTCGTCCGGCGTCTTTCCCTGCTTGATGCCGGCAAGGGTCTGGTCGAGGACGGTCTTGATCCCGTCCCTATAGTCGACGAGAGCCTTGCGCACCTCGTCCTTCCCGAGGATCGGACGCATGTGACCCTGGACCAGGAAGGTGGCGTTCAAGGCGAGCATCCTGTCGAGGCTGGCGATCCACTTCTCCGGGGGGCGCAGCTTAAGGCCACGAATCGGCGAAAGGTTTGGGTACGATTTGAGAAAATCGTCTCCGGGGATTAGCACGCCCTTGTCGGCGATCCAGATGGCCGTGTTCTCGGGAGATTCTCCTGGCGTATGGATGAGCTGCATCCGGACCCCCGCCACCTCGATGGTCTCGCTGTCACCACTGAAGGTGCGGGTCGGCGGCAGGTAGCCCTCCCGCGTATGCGGTGTCACACGGCCGTATTCGAGCTGCGTGCCTGCGTTGATGAACAGGTTGTCGGGTAGCTTCGTGCCGAAAGCGTCGCCGCCGTCGCGCGGTCCCCTTCCGAACTCTGGACCGGATTCCACCAGCGTCTGATGGCTGTAAATTTCGGGTTTGTCAGTCCCGACAAACACCTTCGCGCCGCCAGAATGGTCCGGGTGATTGTGGGTGTAGATGATCGCCCGGACAGGACGGACCAGGCGATCCCCAAAGGCGTCCACGATCGCCTCCGCGTCGACAGGGTTCGCGGATGTGTCGACGATAATCGAGCCCTTGTACCCCTGGATCAGCGTGACGTTGCTCGCCGAGTAGCCAACGGCGGCGAAGACGCCATCCGTGATTTTAATGATCTCCTTCCGGAATTCGGAGGAACTCTCCCGTAGTTGCTCACGTCCGGCAAACTCATCTTCAAAAGGGTGCGACGACAGGCCAAGAATTGAAACGACCATCAAAGCTACTCCTACCCCAGGGCTCCATCATCCTGGCATGCCTCCAGGAATGGCGGCGACTGGCAGTCCGTCGAGCCGCTGCAGTTGCTGCTGCAAAGGGAGGTAATAGATACCACATGGGAATGGTACCTTTCATTTTGAGAATCCTCGTGTTGGTGCGCTCGCCGAAGGCGGCATAGCCGGTCTGTTGGGCAAGGTTGCCATCGGCACCGGTGACCAGGCGGACCGACGCCAGGCGGTCGCGATACAGGAAAGCCTACGTGACGGCTCCTGTCTGGGCGGTGGCGATGCCCCTCATATCGGGATGCGGATAGCGGTGGCAGTCAGCAGATCCGCAGCATTGTAGAGATAGGGTTGTTTAGCACTGCCAAACTGCAGTGGCGCAGGGGTATACGCTCGACTAGCCGCCTGTGACGCGCGGCATGCGCGTCCTCCCGACCCACACTTTGGACAGCGCTTTCCCTGTCTTAAACGCCCCGTCGATTGCCCCATAGCAAGACGTGCAACTGCGGCAGCACCCGCGCATCGAACCATTTGTCGCCGGTTACCTTGTCGACCAGCCAGAGCATGCGGTTCATGACGCCATCGATGTCCACCGTCGCACTGTCGTCGTCCGGCGGTGGTGGGGTGTGGTTTCCCGGCTGCAGATAGACCGGCAGCGCCGGGTATCTCCCGGCCATATCCTTGGCATAGGCGTAGTCGTGATCATCGAAAACGACGATCTTGAGCACCGTCATCGGCCGACCGGCCGCCATCGCAAGACACTCGTCGAGTTTCTCGAAATCAGTTTCCATGCCGCTCGACGGCGGCTTCGGGCTGACGACGAGGACGTCCAGGTCGGCGAACCAGTCCCTGGCGACGCTGCCTTGCGTCTCAAGCGCAAAGCGATAGCCCTCGCCATGGCCGCGATCGATCAATGGCCCGAGCGGCTGGATGGCGGGGTTTCCACCGGAAAGCGAGACTGTCAGCGGCACGCCGCCCGATAGCCGTCTCACCTCCATCCAGATCTCCTCGACCGACATCGGTTGCCACTGTTCGCGATACTCGCTGTCAACGGCGTGCAGTGTATCGCACCAGGAACAGCGGTAGTCGCAGCCGCCTGTGCGCACGAACACCGTCGGCTGGCCGATCAACACGCCCTCACCCTGGATTGTCGGCCCGAAGATCTCGCTGACGCGGATCGCAGCGCCCGTCATGGCCGATATTCCGCCCAGGTCTTCGGCGTCTCGCTGACGCGAACTGCCGACGTTTCCGGCAGTCGCTCCTTGCACCAGTCGTAGAAATGCCTGGCCAGGCACTCCGACGTCACCCGGTCGTGACCGAGCACATCATTGAGATGACGGTGGTCGAAGCTGCCGTCGATGTAGTGCTTGAGCGGGGCGAGGTCGTGATAATCCCGCACGAAGCCGTCGTCGTCGAGATCCGCGGCGGCAAGCTCGACCTCGACGATGTAGTTGTGGCCGTGCAGCCGCGCGCACTGGTGATCGGCGGGCAGATGGCTCAACTGATGCGAGGCGGAGAAGTGGAATTCCTTGGTGATGCGGTACATCAGCGAACCTCCTCTGCCGAGAAGCGGCTGGTGGCAGCGCGCCAGAAATCCGGATCGGCATACTCGGTCGGGTCATCGACGCCGGCGAGATGGAAGGCCTCGCGCCGCTCGACGCAGGTGCCGCAGCGACCGCAATGGCGTGCACCGCCCTTATAGCAGGACCACGTCTCGCCAAAAGGCGTGCCGTGCTTGGCGCCGTCCGTAACGATGGCGGCCTTCGGGACATTGACATAGGGTGCAAGGAGCTGAACGGTGCCGTAGCCCTCCAACGCCTCGTCCTGCATTTTCTGGAACGCATCGATGAAGCCCGGACGGCAATCTGGGTAGATGAAATGGTCCCCGCCATGGACGGCAACGGCGACGGCGTCGGCCTTTTGCGCCGAGGCGAGGCCGAAGGCGATCGCCAGCATGATGGCGTTGCGGTTCGGCACCACCGTAGCCTTCATCGTCTCTTCGGCATAATGGCCATCGGGCACGTCGACGTCATCGGTCAGCGCCGATCCGGTCAAATGCCGGCCAACGCCGGTGATGTCGATGATCTGGTGTGGAACGCCAAGCCGGTGGGCACAGGCCGCGGCGAAGTCGAGTTCCTTGCGATGGCGCTGGCCGTAATCGAAGGAAAGAATGCCGACGAGTTCGTGCTCGGCCGCGATCCTGTGCGCGAGCGAAACGGAGTCCAATCCGCCGGAGCAGATGACGATAGTTCTCATAATAATGGGTCCCTTGTTTTGACCGGGTGGGCTGCGACCGGATGCGGGCCGCTTCTAAGCCATTGCTGCGGTTTTGACCAGCCCTTAGCGGTGAGCCTTGCTTGCGGCGGCGGCGGCGCCATTCCAATCGGTCGGAACGAAAGACGAGCAATTTTATCCTCTGCGCAAAATGAAAAATCACTTCGGCCGATTTCCGCCGCGTTTCAAAGAGGCTAACGTCTCGCCATCACCGCCTGATGGCGGTGAGCTCCGGCCCCCGTCGTTGGCGACAAGTGCCAAAGGGTGGCGGAGTTCGGTATTGGAGGAGTTCTGGAATGCTGATCGACGGAAAAGTCTTCATTGTGACCGGTGGCGGATCGGGTCTTGGCGCCGGCGTTGCCCGCCTGCTGCACGGCAAGGGCGCTCGTGTCGTCCTTGCGGATATCAACGAAGACGCCGGGCGGGCGATGACCGAGGCGCTTGGGAGCAATGCTCTTTTCGTCAAGACGGATGTCACCAGCGAGACCGATGGCGCAACTGCAGTCGCCACCGCCGTCGATACCTTCGGCCATCTCAATGGGCTGGTGAATTGCGCCGGCATCGCGCCGGGCGAAAAGGTACTTGGGCGCGACGGCCCTCATCGGCTCGACAGCTTTGCGCGTGCGGTCGGCATCAATCTGATCGGCACATTCAACATGGTCCGCCTCGCGGCGGCGGCGATGGAAAAGGAAACACCCGGCGAAGACGGCGAGCGTGGCGTCATTATCAACACCGCCTCTGTCGCTGCCTTCGACGGGCAGGTCGGCCAAGCTGCGTATTCCGCCTCGAAGGGCGGTGTCGTCGCCATGACGCTGCCGATTGCCCGCGAACTGGCACGGCACGGCATCCGTGTCGTGGCGATCGCGCCGGGCATCTTCGAAACACCGATGATGGCCGGTATGCCGCAGGAAGTACAGGACTCGCTCGGCAAGAGCGTTCCCTTCCCCCAGCGCCTCGGCAAGCCGGAGGAATTTGCGGCCCTTGTCCAGCATATCTGTGAAAACCGGATGCTGAACGGCGAAGTCATCCGCCTCGACGGTGCGCTTCGCATGGGCTCACGCTGAGACCTCGCGTCCGCCAGGCCGGATGCGCGTTGCGTCCGGCCAAATGCGCTACTGTCTGAACCGGCAGCGTGTTTCGAGCGGTACGGCATCCCTTGGACGCCGTGTTTGTCGCGCGGCGCCACAAGCATTTCCGTACAGCATCTGAAAATCAGGCGCCGGAACGCTCACCGTGCACCGCCCGCGATTGAGCCGGGGCTATGACATAGGCGCAACGGCGCGCGCCGGCGAGAATATGTTCGGTGCGCTCGACCGCGACGTCGCGACCGAGAATGTCGCGGAAGATATTGATCTCCGCACGGCAAAAGCCCTGGCAACTGGCAGCGGCGGCGCAGATCGGACAATGGTTCTCGACGAAGAGAAAAGTGCCGTCGTCCGCCTCCTCATATCCGGCCATGTAACCTTCGGCGGTTCGCAGGCGCACGAGCTTCTCCACCCGATCACGCAGGCTCCTGGCGCCGTCGAGCGCTGCGCGATAGCCGGTTCGTGTGTCCTCCTCGCGTGCCGCGATGACCCGATCGATGGCAGCGTCGCCGAGCGTCTGGCGGATCGTGCGCAGCAATTGCACGGTCAACTCCGCATGGGTATCGGGAAATTCCGCATGGCCCGACGCGGTCAGCCCCCAGAACTGCGAGGGACGGCCGACGCCCCGCGCCTCCGACCAGGAATTTACAAGCCCCTCCTCGGCCAGGCGCACGAGTTGCTGGCGCGCCGCCTCACCTGATATCGACAGGCGCTTGCCAAGTGCTGCCGCCGTCTGCGGCCCATGCAGCTTCAGCGCCAGCAGGATGCGTTCGGCCGGCGAACGTCCCCGGCTTTGATCCGGATTTAACAAGTGATCGCTTGACATATTATTGCCCGGAGATTTACAAAGATTTGTCTTGTTAAATACACGCCGGATGGATCTCGCACAAGACATTCGCTGCGTTCCATCCGGCCGAAGAGGATTTCAACCATGGCTTTCGAACTCCCCTCCCTACCCTTTTCCATCGGCGCTTTGGCCGAAGCCGGCATGAGCGCCGAGACGCTGGAATTCCACCACGGCAAGCACCACCAGGCCTATGTCACTGCGCTCAACGGCTTCGTTGAAAAGGACCAGGCCCTCGCCGGCCTTTCGCTGGAAGACATCGTTCGCCATGCCAACGGCAAGGCGGAGTTGGCGCCGGTCTTCAACAATGCCGGACAGCATTGGAACCACATTCTGTTCTGGAACAATCTCTCCCCCAAGGGCGGGCGCATTCCGGACAGTCTTGAGAAGAAGATCGTGGAGGACTTCGGCAGCGTCGCCGCCTTCAAGGACGCGTTCAAGACTGCGGCCACCAGCCAGTTCGGTTCCGGTTGGGCCTGGCTCGTGCTCGACGCCAGCGGCAAGCTCAAGGTGACGAAGACCGCCAACGGCTCAAACCCGATCGCCACAAATGAGGGCAAGGCCCTGCTCGGTCTCGATGTGTGGGAACACAGCTACTACATCGATTACCGCAATCGCCGCCCCGACTATGTCAGCAATTTCCTCGACCGGCTGGCGAACTACGAGTTTGCCGAGGCTGAGCTTAAGTCCGCCTGATCACGCCTACCGTGGCGCCGCGCCGGCGGCGCCACGCCCATGCCTCAGCCGGATTGCGCCCATGACCCAGACCGTCTCTGTCGATATCGACGCTCACGCCGAACGTGCCGTCACCAGACCTCAGTTTGCCGACACGATGGCGCGGCTGGCGTCCACAGTCTGCGTCGTCAGTTCCGGCAGCGGCTCCGAGTGCCTGGGCCGGACAGCGACCGCCGTCTTCTCGCTTTCCGCGAGCCCTCCGTCCATCGTCGTCTCGATCAAGGCGGGTAGCGCGCTTGCGGACACCATCTCGAAGCAGGATGGGTTTGCGCTGGCGATGCTCGCACAGGGGCAGGAGCTGGTTGCCGATGCCTTCGCCGGCCGGGTCGCGGCAGCCAGTCGCTATCTCGTCGGCATCTGGGCGGATTGGCCCTCCGGCCGTCCGCGTCTTCTCGGTGCCGCCGCCGGGCTCGACTGCGTGCTCAGCGCTTCCATCCTCGTCGGCGACCACCGGCTCTTTGTCGGAACGATCATCGCCACGGAAACCGCCGCCTACGCCGACCCGCTGCTCTGGAGCGAGCGGCAATACCAGGCACTGGAGAGACCTGCGCCCTTTGCCGCCACGTCCGGCGGACGCCCATTGCCATCGGCCACCTCGTGCCCAACAATCTGAACGGCGCGAACGGACACCCATTTGGGAGCGACCATGCGACAGGTGCTTGAAAAACTTCTGGACGACGGGCGTGATGACGCGCTCTTGCGCTTCACCCTCGGCAGCATCTGTCTGCAGGAGACGGATGCCGAGACCGCCCTTGTCCACCTCAGGCGTGCAATCGAATTCGATCCCAGCTATTCGGCCGCCTGGAAGCTCATCGGCGCGGCGATGCTGAAACTGAACCGCATCGAAGAGGCGCGGCGCATCTGGACTGAGGGGCGATCCGTGGCCGAGAAAAAGGGCGACCTGCAGGTGGCGCGCGAGATCAACGTCTTCCTCAAGCGGCTGGACAAGCAGTGTGCGGCCGCGAACAAAGGCTCGCCCTAACGGCTCAAAGCATGTCGCGCAAAAGTGGCGATACCGACATGCGCAAAACAAGAACCTGAAGCGCAGTCGCGACTTCTAGGGATTGCGATGCGCTTAAGCGTCAGGCGGAGCCAAGCCGCCTGATATTGCCGGCAAGCTCGGCTGCTAGACGCAACGCCGCTGCGGTTGCCCCCGCCATCTGCGGCATGATCAGCCATTCGAGCGTCCAGGCAGCACCGGAGCGCTCCTGCTCGTGCACCAGCGCATGATGGATGCCGGAAAGCTGCGTCGCATTGAACCGAGCAAGCGCCACCAGAACCTCGGCGGCAACCGGGTTCTGCTTGTGCGGCATCGCCGAAGATCCACCGCCACCGGCAAGTTCGATTTCATCGCCCTGCTGCGCCATCAGCGCGACGTCCTGCCCGAATTTGCCGAGGCTGCCGGTGACGAGCGACAGTGCGTTGGCAAAGTCGGCAACTTCGGAACGCTGGCTGTGCCACTGCGGAAAGTCGGCAAGCGCCAGTTCCTCGGCCAGCGTGGCGCGAACATCGTCGGCCCTGTCTTTCAGCTTGTCGAGCGTGCCTGCCGCACCGCCGAACTGGACCGCAAAGAGGTCGCGATCCATCGCCTGCAGCCGATCCTTGTGATCGAGCAACGGTTCGATCCAGGTGCGCAAGCGATCGGATACCGTGATTGGTATCGCCGCCTGCATGCGCGTGCGGCCCATCAGCATCCGCTCGCCCCATTGATCGTCACATTCCTCCAGCACCGAAACGACATCGCCAAGACGAGTGCCGAAGAGTTCGGCAACAGCCTTCATGCGCAGCATCAAGCTCGTATCGATGACGTCCTGGCTGGTCGCCCCAAAATGCACATGCGTTGCAGCCTCACCACCGACGGCCGCACGCAACTGTCGAACAAGTTCAGGAACGACGACGCCGTCGACAGCCATGGCCCGCCTGAGCGCTGCGACATCGGGAGAAAACCCGCGACAGGCCTCGGTGATGCGGTCGGCAGCACTTTCCGGGATGACGCCATGGATCGCTTCCGCGCGCGCCAGCGCCGCCTCGAAGGAGAGCATCGCATGAATGTCGGCGGCAGTCGAAAACTCGGCGGCGACCGCCTCGTCGCCCAGAAGGCCGGAGAGATAGGGATGGTCGAAAGCGGAATAGGTCATGGTCCCCCCGATTGATGTCGCGATGCCCGCTCGCGCTTGAACGGAATGCCACGTTCTGCCTTCCGCCGTCCATGCAGCAAGATGCAACGGATCGGCCTCGCGCGTGACATTCCGGTTTCAGATGTCGAGGAAGACCGTTTCCTTCTCACCCTGCAGGTGAATGTCGAAGACATAACTAGGGGCGCTGCCGGTCGCGACAAGCGTCGCGACACGATGGCGATGCTCGACGCGCAAAAGCAAGGGATCGGCGGCGTTCGCCTCGGCTTCATCGGGGAAATACATCCGTGTGTGCAGGCCGATATTGATACCGCGCGCGACGATCCAGAATGTGATGTGCGGCGCCATCGGCCGGCCGTCCTTGAACGGCACGCGCCCCGGCTTGATCGTTTCGAAACGGAAGACGCCGTCTTCTGCACCGGTCGGACACCGCCCCCAGCCGGAGAAGCTCGGATCGGCGGCGCCGCGCATTTCCGAGGGCGAATTGTGGAGCCCCGCCGCATCCGCCTGCCAGATTTCCACCAGCGCATCCCGAAGCGGCGTCCCCGTACCATCAAGCACCCGGCCGCTGACGGTGATGCGTTCGCCGAGCGTGTGTTCGCTCACCATTGTCGTGCCGAGGTCGGCGTCATAGACGCCGCCAATGCCACAGAAATTCGGCGTGAGGCCGATATGCACGTAGGGACCGGCGGTCTGCGACGCGGTTTCCTTGAGATAGCCGAGCGCCTGGACCATCAATTGCCCTCCATGCGGTTTTCAAACATCGTCGAGCGGCGACCGCGCAAGACGATATCGAACTTGTATGCCCGCGCATCCATCGGAATGGTGTTTGCCCAATCGAGCGGCGCGATCAGTTGCTCGATCGCACGGCGATCGGCGATCGTGTTGACGATCGGACACTTCCAGATCATCGGATCGCCCTCGAAATACATCTGGGTGATCAATCGCTGCGCAAAGCCGTGGCCGAAAACCGAGAAATGGATATGGGCAGGGCGCCAGTCGTTGACACCATTCGGCCAGGGATAAGGCCCGGGCTTGATCGTGCGGAAGGAATAGAAGCCTTCCTCATCGGTGATCGTGCGACCGCAGCCGCCAAAATTCGGATCGAGCGCTGCGAGATAGCTTTCCTTCTTGTGGCGATAGCGCCCGCCGGCATTGGCCTGCCAGAATTCAAGAAGAGCGCCGGGAACAGGCCGGCCGCGTTCGTCAAGTACGCGCCCATGAACGATGATGCGCTCGCCGATCGCGCTTTCGCCCGGCTTGGCGAAGTTGTGGATGAGATCGTTGTCGAGATCGCCCAGAATCGAATGACCGAAGACCGGGCCAGTGATTTCGGAGATCGTGCCGTCGAGCGACAACAGCGCCTTCTGCGGCGAGCGCAGCACGGAGGTCTTGTAGCCTGGCGTCAGCGCCGGCGCATGCCAGTTCCTGTCGCGGGGAAAAAAGGCCCCGGTCTCCGGCTTCCGGTCGGCTCTATCGGACATCTCGTTGCTCCCGTCAGGCCGCCTTGCCGGCGTCCATTTCCGCAAAGACCTGTTTGACGATCTTGATTGCGTGGTTGGCCGCCGGAACGCCGGCATAGATCGCCACGTGCAACAGCGCCTCGCAGACATCGTCACGGCTGGCGCCGGTATTGGCGGTCGCACGCACATGCATGGCAACCTCTTCGTCCTGGCCAAGTGCTGCCAGAAGCGCGATGGTCACGATCGAGCGCTCGCGTTTCGTCCAGGTCGGTCGCGACCAGACGTGTCCCCAGGCCGCCTCGGTGATCAGTTCCTGGAACGGCCGGTCGAAATCGGTCGAGGCCGATTGCGCACGGTCCACGTGGTTGTCGCCAAGGACGGCCCGCCGCGTCGCCATGCCCTGGCGATAGCGGTCGGAGGGCGCGAAGGCATCACTCATGGCTGTTGTCTCCATGCGTTACAATCTCGAAAAAGGCGCGCAATACCGCAGTCAATGCCTCCGGCTTTTCAACGCAAGGGATATGCCCGGCATCGCGGATAACCTCGTAGCGGGCGCCGGGAATAAGGCGAGCCGTGCGAAGCACCACATCCGGCGGCGTCGATCCGTCCTGGTCGCCGACGACGCAAAGGACGGGCACGGCGATGCGCCCAGCCGCTTCGGTATAATCGGCATCGCGGATCGCACCGCAGGTGGCGGCATAGCCCGTTACCGACTGGCGGATCAGCATGTTGCGGTAGCCTATCAACGCTGCATTTTCAGGGCGTCGGAACTCAGGCGTGAACCAGCGTTGAAGGATGCCGTCGGCGATCGCCTCAATGCCATGGGCTTCGATGGCCGCGATGCGCTGCGCCCACAGTTCCGGCGTGCCGATCTTGTGCGCGGTATCGCAGAGAACGAGGGCCCGCACGAGATCCGGCCGCCGTTGATAGAGCGACTGGGCGATCAATCCGCCGACCGAGAGGCCGCAGACGATTGCCTGTTTGACCGCGAGCATGTCGAGCAGGCCGGCAAGGTCATTGGCGTGGTCTTCGATCGCGTAAGGGAGCGGACCGATATCGGAGAGACCGTGGCCGCGCTTGTCGTAGAGAACGATCGCATAGTCGCCGGCAAGGCGCACGATGACGTCACGCCAGATGCGAAAGTCGGTGCCCAACGAATTGGCAAAGACCAGCACCGGCCGCTCGGCCGTGGCGCCGATGACCTGATAGTGGATTGTGATGTCGTTGATGCGGGCAAACTGCACGGCGCTTCTCCTCTGCAACCAAATTGTCTGTTTAATCTGGTTAGGTAAAATGATATTTCACGGCATTCCATTAACTCACGAGTTATGAATTCCATGGTCAACGCTCGGGTCAAGTTTCGTCATCTGCAGACTTTTGTCGAGGTCGCACGGCAGAAGAGCGTCATGAAGGCGGCCGAACTCCTGCATGTCAGCCAGCCGGCTGTTACCAAGACGATCCGCGAGCTGGAGGAGGTTCTGGGCGTTGCCGTTTTCGAGCGCGAGGGACGCGGCATCAAGATCACCCGCTATGGCGAGGTCTTTCTTCGCCATGCCGGTGCGGCGCTAACGGCACTGCGCCAGGGGCTCGATTCGGTCTCGCAGGAGCGCTCCGGTGATGGCTTGCCGGTGCGCATCGGAGCATTGCCGACGGTCTCGACGCGGATCATGCCGCGGGCAATGTCGCTGTTCCTGAAGGAGGATACCGGCGCACGGATCAAGATCGTAACCGGCGAGAATGCCGTGCTTCTCGAACAGTTGCGGGTCGGCGATCTCGACCTCGTCGTCGGCCGGCTGGCGGCGCCGGAAAAGATGACCGGCTTTTCCTTCGAGCACCTCTATTCCGAACAGGTGGTTTTTGCCGCTCGAGCCGGTCATCCCTTACTTTCCGGCGCGCAATCGGCCTTCGCCCATCTCGGCGACTACCCGGTGCTGATGCCGACGCGTGCCTCCATCATCCGCCCCTTCGTCGAACACTTCCTGATTGCCAACGGCATACCTGGCCTGCCGAACCAGATCGAAACGGTCTCCGACGCCTTCGGCCGCGCCTTCGTGCGCGCCAGCGACGCGATCTGGATCATTTCGGCGGGTGTCGTTGCCAGCGACATCGAGGATGGCACACTTGCGGTCCTGCCGATCGACACCAGCGAGACCAAGGGCCCGGTTGGCCTGACGATGCGCGCGGACTCCATTCCGTCGCTGCCGCTTTCCATCCTGATGCAGACCATCCGCGAGGCGGCAACGGCTATCGCGCCGAAAGCCTGACGGTCGTCCGGTAACGGATACCGAGCCACCTTTACAAAACCTCCTCGTCAGCCGAGATTGCGGCCCTCATCCGTTCACCGAAACCACCATGCGATCGATCCAATGCAGCTCGAAATCTTCGCCGGACACCACATTGCCGACATGCTGGATTGGTTCCCGACCGCCGAAGCGCTCATTCAATGGGGCGGGCCTGGGCTCCGCTTTCCGCTTGACGAGACGCAGCTTGAGGAGATGCAGGCTTCGACATCCGGGGATGCACCGACGCGCTGGATGTTTGCCGGCATTGTCGACGACAATCTGGCCGGTCACGCCCAGGTCGCGCTCGACTGGGAAAATGGCGTCGGTCGGCTCAGCCGCGTGGCGATCAATCCGCGGCTTCGTGGCCAAGGCCTCGCCCATCCGTTTCTCCAGCGCATCATCGCGCGCTTCTTCGCAGACGCCCGCTTCGAGCGACTGGAACTCAACGTCTATACCTTCAACACGGCCGCAATCCGCACCTATCTGAAGCTCGGTTTTATCGGGGAAGGCGTTCGGCGGTCGTCGGCCAGGGTTGGCGATATCAGGTGGGACACCGCCATTTACGGCATGCTGCGCAGCGATCTCGCGGCGAACAACCTGGCTTAGAACGGCAGCCCGACATAATTTTCGGCAAGCGCTGTCGAGGCCGCGCGCGAATGGGTGAGATAGTCGAGTTCCGCCTCCTGGATCTTCTGGTCGAAATCGCCGGTATCCGGGAAACGGTGAAGCATCGTGGTCATCCACCAGGAAAAGCGCACGGCCTTCCACACTCTCGCTAGGGCATGCGTCGAATAGGCCTCGACCCCGGCATTCGAGCGGTCCTGGTAATGTTCCAGCAGCCCTTCGAAGAGGTAGTGCACGTCACTTGCCGCAAGGTTCAAACCTTTGGCACCGGTCGGCGGCACAATATGCGCGGCGTCGCCAACCAGGAACAGCCGCCCGAAACGCATCGGCTCGGCGACGAAGGAGCGGAGCGGCGCGATCGATTTTTCGAACGACGCGCCGGTGACCAACGCCTCGGCATGGTGCGCCGGCAATCGCCGCCTGAGTTCGTCCCAGAAGCGCTGATCCGTCCAATCCTCGATCTTCTCGTCGAGCGCGCATTGCACGTAATAGCGGCTGCGGGTCTGCGAGCGCATCGAGCAAAGGGCAAACCCACGCGGATGGTTGGCGTAGATCAGTTCATGGCTGACCGGCGGGACATCGGCAAGAATGCCGAGCCAGCCGAAGGGGTAGACTTTTTCGAAGGTGCGGATCGCCTTTTCAGGAACCGACTTGCGGCTGATCCCGTGAAAGCCGTCGCAACCGGCGATGAAATCGCAATCGATACGGTGACTTATGCCGTCCAGTTCATAGGTGACGTATGGATTGTGGCCATCGAAATCATGCGGCTCGACATTTGCCGCAGTGTAGATCGACGGTGCGCCGGTGAGCGCGCGCTCTTCCATCAGGTCGCGCGTCAGTTCCGTCTGGCCATAGACCATCACGCGCTTGCCGCCGGTCAGGTCGTAGAGGTCGATGCGATGATCCCGGCCATCGAAGGCGAGCGAAAAGCCGTCATGCGGCAGGCCCTCGGCATGCATGCGCTTGCCGGCCTTCGCAAGGTCCATCAGGTTGACCGTTCCCTCTTCCAGAACACCGGCCCGCACCCGGCCAAGAATGTAGTCCTTGCTCACGCGATCGAGGATGACGTTGTCGATGCCGGCACCAGTCAGCAATTGCCCGAGCAGAAGGCCCGATGGACCTGACCCGATGATGACGACCTGTGTGCGCATGCATTCCTCCCAAAACTGACTTTTGACAAGACTCTGCTCGGGAGAGCCACCAGGCTCAATGGACATTTCGGTCAGGAAATTGCACTAATCGAACATCACCAACGGATGCGGTCGATGAAAAGGACGGTTCCAACCTACCAGCTTTACGGCGAACAATCGCTGGAACGGCCGGATTTCTGGCTGCATTGTGAGACGATCCCGTCGCGCAGCAGCCAGCATCATTGGGAGATCGGGCTGCATCGCCATGAGAGTTTCTTTCAGATCCTGTACATTGCCGGCGGATCGGGAGACGCGGTGTTCGGCGACACGGCGCACCCCATTCGCCCACCGGTGATGATCACCGTGCCGCCGGCGATCAGCCATGGCTTCCGCTTTTCCCGTGACATCGACGGGTTCGTGTTCACGGTCCTCGCAACGCATCTCAGGGTATCGCCCGGCGAGCGCAGCCGCCTCGGCGCCTGGATGGCGACGCCGCGTCTCACCCGCCTCGACGGCGGCGACGACAGCCGGTATGTGGCATTGACCCTTGCCCGGCTGGGTGCGGAGTGGGAAGCCAACCGGAGCCACCGCACCGATCTGCTCGACGCCTATCTAACGTCGGCGTTGACACTGGGCGCCCGCCTCGATGAAGCGCAACCCGTCGAGGACGACGCCGCCGACACGGAAAACGAGCAACGCGTCGAACTTTTCATCAGCCTCGTCCAGCAACATCATCGCACGCACAAGCCTGCAGCGTTCTACGCACGCGAGATCGGCCTATCGCCGACGCATCTCAACCGTATCGCCCGCAGCATCACCGGCCAAAGCGCCCACGAGATCATCGCACGCAAGCTGACGGACGAAGCACGGCGCGAGCTCGTCTTCACCCGCGGCAGCGTGCAGGAGATCAGCTTCCGGCTCGGCTTCGCCGATCCCGCTTATTTCTCTCGCTTCTTCCTGCGTCAGACCGGCATGACACCCAGAGCCTGGCGTCTTTCCGAGCGCACGAAGCTCGGCGCGTAAGCGCCCAGCCAGAGTGCCTACCGGACTGCATACGATTGCCGCCGCTACAGAAATCGCCCCGGCAGCGACGGCCGGCGCATGACGAGCGACGCCACCGTCGCCAGCAGCATGATGATGCCGAGCAGGAAGAAGGCGTCGGCGTAGCTCATTGTATAGGCCTCTCGCTGCACGACCCTGGCGACCATTGCCGTCGCCTGGCCCACCGCATCCTGTTCGCCTGGCGCCCGTGGCCGAAGGGTGCGCGCGAGCGCCTCCATGCGAGAGAGTGCTTCGGGGTTGCCGCTGTGCACATGAAGACCGATCAGGTTGGAATGGACCTGCTCCTGCACGCGAACGACCGTCGCAACAAGCGCCATGCCGACGGCCGACCCGACCGTCCTGACGATATGCACGAGCGAAGCGATCCAGGGTATTTCCTGAAACTGGATGTCTTCGGTGATCAGCACCATGGTCGGCACCGCCAGCAGCGGCGCCCCGAGCGCCTGCAGCATCAACGGCAACAGGAAATCGCCGGCCGCCCAGACACTGCTGAGATTGACCGCCATCAGGATGCCGCCGCCGGTCAGGATCCCGCCTACGGCCAAGAGATTGCGCGGGTCGACCCTGTAGCAGAGCCAGGCGACGACGGGCGTCAGCAGCAATTGCGGGATAACCGCATTGAGAAACAGCCCGCCGCTTTCGAGCGCCCGGTAGCCCTGAACGCGGATCAGATATTGCGGGATCAGGAAGGCGGATGACATGATGGCGAGCCTGACGGCAAACATCATCAGCAATCCGAGCCCGACATTGCGCCGCCAAAGCAGCTTCGGACTGACGACAGGCTTCGGATGCAGCACGGCGTGGATGAAGTAGGCGCCGATCAGGAACACGCCGGCCAGAAGCAACCCGACGATCGGGCCCGAGTGCAGCCAGTCCAGCCTGTTGCCCTGGTCGAGCGCCGTTACCAACGCCGCCAGACCAAGCGAAAGTGCCAGGAGCCCAAAACCGTCCACCTTGCGGAAACGCATATATTTGATCGGCTCGTGCGCCAGGCCATAACCGGCGGCAAAGACTGTCAGCGCGCCGGGGACGGCATTGAGCCAGAAGAGGAACTGCCAGGACAGGCGATCGGTCACCCAGGCCTCGAGCGAGACCGAAAGGCTGGGTGTGACAGTCGAAATCAACGCATAGAGCGACAGACCATACAGGCGCTGCTGCTGCGGCAAGTGGCGCATGATGACGGCATAAGCCATCGGAATGAGGATGCCGGCGCTCAGTCCCCTCAGCGCCTGCAATGTCAAAAGCACCTGCAGGTTCGGGCTGAGCGGAACGGCGAGCGAAAAGATTGAAAACAACCCCGCGCCGATGATGACCCCGCGCGTCGGCGAGAGAATGCCGCGCAGCCAGACTGCGGCCGGGATCGCGGTGACCTCGGCGACGATATAGGCCGTCGTGATCCAAGACGCTTCGTCGAAGCCGAGACCGAGTGCGCCTCTGATATCCGCCAGCCCGATTTCTGTCAGGCGCGAATTGAGGATCGAGGTAAAGGTGCCGAGGAGCACGGCTCCGATCGCCACGATGGTTTTCACGCTTGGCAACGGCACGCCAGGCTTTGCGATCGCAACGGATGTCATCGTCAGCCCTCCCCGTCCTCAGAGCTTCGCGGGCGTATCGGTGTGAATGGTCGACACGACCGACATGCCGGGCCGCAACTGCTGGCGCAGCCCCTCGGGCACATCGGTCAGCGCTATCTTCACCGCGATGCGCTGGGCGACCTTGGTGAAGTTGCCGGTGGCGTTGTCGGCAGGCAACAGGGCGAATTCCGAACCGCTCGCGGGCGAGATCTGCTCTATGCGGCCGGCAAGGCGTTCGCCCGGAAACATATCGACGGCGATCGTGACGGCCTGGCCGACCCGGACTTTGCCGAGTTGCGTTTCCTTGTAGTTCGCCACCACATAGACATTCGGCAGCGGAACGACGGAGATCACGCGCGTCCCAGCCGACACATACTGGCCGGCACGCACACTGCTCACATTGACGACGCCGTCGGTCGGCGCGATGACCTTGGTATAGCCAAGTTCGATTTCGGCAAGCTGAAGCTCGGCGCGCCGACTGGCAAGCTCGGCCGATGCCTGTTCGCGCTGCGTGCCCAACACGTCCAACTGCTGCCGCTCGGCATCGACTTCGGCCTGCTTCTCGATCATCTGGGCTTCGAAGCGGCGGATGGCGGCAAGCGCCTCTTCCAGCCTCTGGCCGGTCGACCAGCCGTCGCGGGCGAGTGTCTTCTGCCGACCATGCTCGGCGGCCGCGCGATCGCGGTCTGCGGCCGTCGCCTGAATGCTCGCTTGCGCCTGCGCGATGATGCGGTGCTGCAACCGCACGCGGCTATCGACATTGCGGATCGCCGCTTCGGCCGCCGATACGGCAGCCCGCACACGGCTGACCTTTGCCAGATATTCGGCAGGATCGATTTCGGCCAGGATATCGCCGGCGTGCACGCGCTCGAAGTCCCTGACGAGAACGGCGCGAACATGTCCGCCGATCTGCGTGCTAACCGGCGTTATGTCGGCGCGCAGATAGGCGTTGTCAGTCGATTGGTCGGTGAAACCGGCCACCCACTGCCCCCAGCCGAGCGGTATCACCGTGGCAAGACCTATGCCCATGACGATGACGGCGGCGCGCGTAAGGGCGAGATAGCTCCGCTTGCGGCGCTGCTTTTTCGTTTGCCTCGGCTCTTCGCTCTGCGACCGGCCGGTTGCTGGGGTCTGCATCGGAGCCGTTCGCTTGTCCTGAACGGGAAGTTCCGTGACGACTGCGTTCATTGCCGTAAATCCTTTGGGTCCGTTGGACCAGATCAAGATTTCGACAATATGAGCCCTGAGCGGCAATGAATGAAATGATCATTGAGCATGTGAGAAATGAGTGCCATTCATGCAGATCAAAGATACCGGCGTCATTCTTCGACGCCATAGCGCCTGGCGCTTTCGATCAGTTCATTGCGCAGCCATTGCACCGACGGATGTGCGCCCATGGTGCGATGTGACAGCATGGAGATCTGAAACGCCGGCGCCTGGTAGGGCGGCTCCCGCCAGGTCAGGTCGAGTGCCTTGGCGGCGCGCTTGGCAAATTGCAGCGGCGTGAAGGCGAGCATATCGGTCGCAGCCACCAGCGAGGGCACGGCCAAAATGTGAGAAACGGTGGCTCCGACCTTGCGTACCAGGCCTTCGGCACCAAGCAGGGCCTCAATATGACGCGGATTGCTGGTGATATAGGCGCGTTCCAGCCCGCCTTGATCGATTGTCGCGCCAGCACCCGCCTGGATCTGGTCGGAGATCAGAATGTCGATCTGCGGATAGAGCGAAAGTTCGCGCAGGCCGAAGGCGCCCCTGGCGGCGGGATGATCCCGGCGCATCAGCCAGACGCTTTGGTCCGAAAACAGCGGTTCGCTGACGAAGCGCGAGGGCGTCTTGCCGAAAACGCCGATGGCGACATGGATTGTTCCGCGATCGAGTTCCTCGGTGATGTTCATTTCACTGAGCGCGCGCACGCGGCAGCGCGCGTTCGGCGCCGCCTTGCGCATGCGCGACATCAAATCCGGGACAATCGTTGCGGTGATGTAGTCCGAAGTCGAGATCGAAAACTCGACCTCGGACGTTGCCGGATTGAAAACCGGCTCGGACAACGCAGCCTCGATCTGAACGAGGGCCGGTTTGAACGCTTGCGCCAATTCGGCCGCCCGGGGCGTCGGGTGCATGCCGTCGAAGCCGCGGATGAACAGTTCGTCGCCGATGATCTCGCGCAGTCGCGCCAAGGCATGGCTGACAGCCGATTGCGTCAGATGCAGGCGCTCGGCTGCCCGGGTGACGCCACGCTCGTCCAGCACCGCATTGAAGATCCGCACGAGATTGAGATCGAGATTATGAACGTCACGCATATTCGACATGGCCCTGATTCATTTGATTAATGTAGCCGGGCTTCGCATATCCCGCCAGTCAGATGCGCGCCGCCGCGGCCATCGGGCTGGAGCGCGAACCCACGGGAAGGTGTGAAATGATGATCCAGGAAGACGCGCGGCAATCGCCTTGCCGGAATGAAACGCTCGGTACCACTTTGAAGCCCGGTCAGAGAATGCTTGCAGATGCCATCCTGTACCTGGCTTCGGTGAGCCTTTTATGGTGGATGGGAATCCCATTGAATTGAGCGAGATTGCGCCACGCGCGACAGTCCACGCAAGAGAAGGGACCGAGTGGGACAATGCACGACATCACTGCTGGATCCGCAGCTCCACCCCTCTGAGCCTTTGCCTGTGAGGCGCCGGATCGCTGGGGCCATTATTGGCCTTTTGATCTTGCGATCGTACACCCATGGCCGTTTAATGTGAGAAACCTAGCTGGCACCCACCTGGCTGAGGAGAGCCCGCGCTCATGAAGCCAATGAACGAAAAGCACCTCGCGGTTCTGCGCAGGCACATGGTCGAGGTGATTGCAATCTATGCCGACCTTGAAAGCGAAGAACTCGGCAAGGCGGCGTTCGATGAACGGGTGATGGCAGCGATGCTCCAGGTGCCCCGGCATCTCTTTGTGCCCGCACCGGCTGCGCCCTTTGCCTATCAGGACATGCCGCTGCCGATCGGCTTCGATAAAACCGTGTCGCAGCCCTTCATGGTCGCTCTCATGATCGATCTCCTTGATCCCCAACCGCATGAGGCAGTGCTCGAGATCGGCACCGGCTTGGGCTACCAAGCCGCAATCCTCGCGGAGCTCGCCGGGCAGGTTTGGAGCGTTGAAATCATCGAGGAATTTGCAAGCCATGCCGAGGCTCTCCTCCGAAGCCTCGGCATCTCAAATGTCGGCATTCGTATCGGCGATGGGTCTGGCGGTTGGCCCGAACGCGCGCCATTCGACAAGATCCTGGTTACGGCGGCGGCCGAGGAGGCGCCGCCGGCTTTGCTCGAGCAGCTCAAGCCAATGGGCCGTTTGGTTCTTCCTATGGGCTCTGAACAACAGTTTCTGACTGTCATTGACAAGGATTCGGCGGGACGACTCGAGACGCGGCAATTCATCCCGGTTCGGTTCGGCCGGCTCGAGACGGTCTGATGCCCGCGTTGCCATCTGGCAAAATAGACCCTCACATTCTATTCCGAGGATCGTTTACCACGCCCATGCAGACGCTCGGCTGATTGACAAAAATCCTGATGTGAGCGGATTTGACCCGAAAGCCAGCATCATTGCCTGCACGAAGTTTGCCAGCGGTTTCAGGTGGGTGTTGCCGTGCGTGCGGGTGGAGTTGAAACAGCAGAACCATACTGGGTATTGTTCTGCCGGTCGATGAAATCGAGTGCCGCGACCGGAATGGATCCGATCGATACATTGTGCGACCTGATGTTCAGAACAAGCGCTTTCGCAGGTTTGAGGAATAAGGCGATGTAACGCGTCGCCTGCGAGGTTGGGGTGGCCCGCCCTTTTGCGACCGTCAGTGCCTCAGGCCCACTCACCACGTGATCGTCTCAGCAATCGCCGCACAGTCACTAGTCAGCGCCGCCTTATTGCCGCCAGCTGACCGCTATCACCGATCATCGCGCGGTTTGTCAGAAGCTGACGCGCGCGCCGATTTTGGCACCGGCCGACTGCGAGCCGTCACCTTCGATGTTGAACAGCAGCGAGAAGTCGAGGTCCCAGTTGTCGTTGTTGGAAAGTGCAAGCCCGGCCTCGACCCGTCCGAACAGACCTTCGCCATCGAGCGAGGCAAAGCCGACATCCGCGCCGACCGTTGGCGACAGGGTCAACCCGTTTTCCAGCTCAAGCGTCCGCTCGACGTCGAACCCCACGCTAAAGCGCGCCTGTTCCTCGATGAAGCCCTTTAGATCGATCGTCTCGCCGATCGCGTTCTTCACGGTGTAATCGTCAGTCTTCTCGTTGAAATAGACGGCTCTGAGTTTCGGCGTCAGAACTGTGAGCTCGTCGAGCTGCCATTCGCCGGTGAGCTTCACATCCGCCATCCAGCGGCTGGTGTCGAAGCTGCCGCCGAAGATGCCGGTATCTATGTCGTTCGACGAGCCGCCATAGAGCAGGTTGGCGTCGAGGAAGACGCCCTGCCCAATTTCGAACGAGGCATAGGGGCCGGCGAGCCAGCCATTGCCGGTCAGTTCGGCGTCCTCCGCCGTCGGATCCGTCATGTAGTCGTAGTGGAAGGACAGGCCGACCAAAGCACGGTCGTTGATGAGATAGTCGGCACCAACTGAGAACAGCGCGAAATTGCCCCATTTGTCGCTTTTGTCATCTTCATCCTTGTGGAACAGGAAGCTACCGTTCACCCAGATGTCAAAGAGCTGGTCAGTCTTCACGAAGGTTTGGCCGGCTGCAGCCGCATCGGCTGCATCACGTGCTGCCTGGATCTGGGCGAGGCTGGAGGAGAAGCCGAGCCGTGCGCCCTTGTCCGTGGGCGTTACAGCCGTCGTCACCGGATCGGTACTCGCCGCAGCCCGACGTCGATCGAGAAGGCCCGGCACCTGGACCGTCGACGAAAGCAGGTTCTGCCGTGTGCGGACGAAGTCGCGCACGAGGCCGTCGATCTCTTCTCCGACTGCCACGCGATCGAGCGCAATCCGATAGGTTACGTGGCCGACATTGGAGGAGCCGAACGCGCTGTGCAGCGTGTAACCAACAACCGCAGAGCCGGAATAGGATGGGTTGGGCGTGAACTTGAGATAGTAGCCGACCGGTGTGAAGCTGCCTGCGGCCGCAAGTTCCCCCTCGACGATTTCTGCTTTGCCGGCAATCGGAGGCTCGACCGAGGCGATTGCGGCGTTGATGAACGGGCCACCGGTCGCGCCGCTGTTGAGGTAAACGTTGTTCGGCGCCGAACCCGCTGGAACGTCGATGACGAAGTCCGGCGCGGTGACAGAGCGTCCGTTCAGCTTCAGCGTATAGGTGGCCGATCCGCTGGCGCCGCGGCTGTCGGTCACCGCGATGGTGAAGCGGTAGGTGTCGGGCGTCGCGTCGCTGGCGAGTGGCCCGGTCAATTCCCCGGTGGAGACGTTGAGAACCATGCCTTTCGGCAGGTCGCCGCTCTTGACGCTGTAGACCAGAGCGCCAACGCCGCCGGTCGCCGAAATGCGCGAAGAATAGGCTTCGCCGACCATCGCGTCTGGCAGCGCACCGGCAGACGGGCTGAAGACAAAATTGCTGGGTAGGATAGAAAGCGAGTAGTTCGCCTGGCCTGTGGCGCCGCTCGCGTCCGTTGCCGTCACGGTGAAGCGGAAGTCGCCGTCAGCGGACGGCTTTCCGGAAATGCGGCCGCTTGACGCATCCAGCATGAGACCGCCAGGCAAGGCGCCTGATGTCACGGCGTAGGTAAACCCACCAACGCCGCCGCTTGCAGAAATCGACGTGTCCGAATAGGCGACGCCAAGAGTGCCGGATGAAAGCATCGCGCCGGTAGCCGGCGTCAAAACTACCGGCACCGCTGCGACCGTGATCGAATAACTCGCATTGGCAGAGCCGCTATTCGCCGCCGTCGCCGTCACCGTGAAGTTCGCGGTGCCGATCGCGCCGACCGTCGGCGTGCCTGATATCGCGCCGTTCGACGCATTCAGGCTCAGGCCCACCGGCAGCGAGCCGGTCGTTACAGCATAGCTGATCGTACCAACACCGCCGCTCGCCGAGATCGACGTATCCGAGTAGGCAACGCCGACCGTTCCGGCTGACAGCACCGTGCCGGTTGCCGGGGTCAACACCAGCGTCGGGGCCCAGATTGCGATGGAGTAGCTTGCAGAGACGGAACCGGTTACTGCCGCCGTTGCCGTTACCGTGAAGGTCGCCGTACCGAGCGCGCCCGCCGTCGGCGTGCCTGATATCGCGCCGCTCGACGCATTGAGGCTCAGGCCTGCCGGCAGCGATCCGGCGGTCACCGTATAGCTGATCGTACCAACACCGCCGCTCGCCGAGATCGACGTATCCGAATAGGACGAGCCGGCGGTGCCGGCCGAAAGCGCCGTGCCGGTAGCCGGCGTCAGCACCAGAGCCGGCGCTCCAATGGCGATCGAGTAATTGGCCGAAGCCGAACCGCTGGTCGCCGCGGTTGCCGTCACGGTGAAACTCGTCGTGCCGAAACCGGCCGCCGTCGGTGTGCCTGATATCGCGCCGGTGGCCGCATCAAGAGCAAGGCCCGCCGGAAGAGCGCCTGATGTCACCGCATAGCTGAACGTGCCGACACCACGAGCCCACCGTGCCACCGGAAAGCGCTGTGCCGGTTGCCGGCGTCAGCACCACGGGCGGAGCACCAACTGTGATCGTGTAGCCGGTCGAGGCGGAGCCCGCGGTTGCAGCCGTCGCCGTGACCGTGAAATTCGCCGTGCCGAGTGCCGCTGCCGTCGGCGTGCCGGTGATGGCACCTGTTGTCGCATCGATGGTCAAGCCCGCCGGCAACGTACCCGCCGTCACCGCATAGCTGATCGTACCCACGCCGCCGCTCGCGGAGATCGACGTGTCTGAATAGGTCGAACCGACGATCCCGGCCACCAATGCGCCGCTTGCCGGGGTCAACACCACCGGCGGGGCCGCGATGGTGATCGAGTAGTTGGCCGCAGCCGAGCCGCTCGTCGCCGCCGTTGCCGTAACCGAGAAATTCGCCGTGCCGAGTGCTGCAACCGTCGGTGTGCCGGCAATCGCGCCGGTCGCCGTGTCGATGCTCAGGCCCGCCGGAAGCGAGCCGGCGGTCACCGCATAAGTGAATGTGCCTACACCGCCGCTCGCCGAGATCGCGGTCTCCGAGTAGGAGATCCCCACCGTTCCACCCGACAGCGCAGCGCCGCTCGCCGGCATCAGCACCACGGCCGGCGCTCCCACCACAATCGTGTAGCTGGCCGACGCGGTACCGCTGGTTGCCGCCGTCGCTGTCAGCGTGAAACTCGCCTGGCCGAGCGCTGCATCAGTCGGCGTGCCGGTGATCGCGCCGGTCGATGCGTTGAGCATGAGGCCGGGAGGTAGGGATCCAGCGGTCACCGCAAAGCCGATCGCACCTGCGCCGCCGCTTGCCGAGACCGAGGTGTCCGAATAGGATGAACCGACCGTGCCGGCCGAAAGCGCCGTGCCGCTTGCCGGCGTCAGCACCACCGGCGGCGCCCCCACCACGATCGTGTAGTTCGCCGAGGCAGAACCTGCCGTGGCCGCTGTCGCCGTCACCGTGAAGTTCGCCGTGCCGAAGCCGGCCGTCGTCGGCGTGCCTGATATCGCACCGGTTGCCGGATCAATGGCGAGGCCCGCCGGAAGGGCGCCGGTCGTTACAGTGTAGCTGAACGCACCCACACCGCCGCTCGCGGAGATCGACGTACCCGAATAGGACAACCCGACCATGGCGCCCGAAAGCGCCGTACCGCTTGCTGGCGTTAGCACCACGGGTGGCGCCACCACCGTGATCGAATAGCTCGCCGAGGCCGTGCCGCTCGTCGCAGCAGTCACAGTCACCGTGAAATTCGCCGTGCCGAGTGCCGCTGCCGTCGGTGTGCCTGATATCGCGCCGGTGGCCGCATCAAGAGCAAGGCCCGCCGGAAGAGCGCCTGATGTCACCGCATAGCTGAACGTGCCGACACCTGTCCGAATAGGACAAGCCCACCGTGCCACCGGAAAGCGCTGTGCCGGTTGCCGGCGTCAGCACCACGGGCGGAGCTCCAACCACAATCGAGTAGGTCGCCGATGCAGAACCCGCCGTTGCCGCCGTCGCCGTCACCGTGAAATTCGCTGTACCGAACGCACCGGCAGTTGGCGTGCCGCTGATCGCGCCGGTCGACGCATTCAGAGTGAGGCCATCGGGAAGCGCTCCGCTGCTAACCACATAGGTGAACGCACCCACACCGCCGCTTGCCGAAATCGTCTGCGAGTAGGCAGAACCGACGGTGCCGGCCATCAGAGCCGTTGTGGCCGGCGTCACCACCACCGGCGGTGCTCCGATCACGATCGTATAGTTGGCCGTAGCCGAGCCGCTGGTCGCGGCCGTCGCCGTCACCGCGAAATTCGCCGTACCGAACCCGCCCGCCGTCGGCGTGCCGTTAATTGCACCGGTCGATGCATTCAGGGTGAGGCCCGCGGGCAGACCGCCAGCGGTCACCGAATAGGTGATCGCGCCCGCGCCGCCGGTCGCCGAAATCGATGCGTCGGAATAGGCCGAGCCAACGGTTCCCGCCGTTAGCGTCGTACCATCTGACGGCGTCAGCACCACCGGCGTCGCGGCCACCGTGATGGAATAGCTGGCCGAAGCCGAGCCCGCGGTTGCGCCGGTTGCCGTCACCGTGAAGTTGAAAGTGCCGAACCCGCCCGCCGTCGGCGTGCCACTGATCGCACCGGTTGACGGGTTCAGGGCGAGGCCTGCAGGAAGAACACCTGATGTCACGGCGTAACTGATCGTCCCCAACCCACCGCTCGCCGAAATTGACACACCCGGATACACAACGCCAACCGTGCCGCCCGCCAAGGCGCCGCTCGCCGGTGTCAGCACCACAGGCGGTGCTACGATCGCGATCGAGTAGCTAGCCGAAGCGGAACCGGTGGCCGTCGCCGTCACCGTGAAGTTCGCCGTGCCGAACCCGCCCGCCGTCGGCGTCCCGCTGATCGCACCGGTCGATGTATTCATGGAAAGACCCGCCGGCAGCGAGCCGGCCGTAATTGCATAGGTGATCGTCCCGACACCGCCGCTCGCCGAGATCGAGGTGTTAGAGTAGGACACCCCCACGGTACCGCCGGTCAAAGCGCCGCTCGCCGGCGTCAGCACCACCGGCGGAGCTGACACCGTGATCGAGTAGCTGGCCGAAGCCGAACCGGAAGTCGCAGCCGTCGCCGTCACAGTGAAATTCGCGGTTCCAATCGCGCCCACTGTAGGCGTGCCGGTGATCGCGCCAGTCGATCCATTGATGCCGAGGCCTGCCGGCAGTGCGCCGGCGGTCACCGCGTAGGTGATTGTGCCAGACCCCCCGCTCGCCGAGATCGATGCGTTGGAATAGGAGGTTCCCACCACGCCGGCCGAAAGCGCTGTGCCGCTTGCCGGCGTCAGCGACAACGGCGGGAAGGCAATCACGGTGACCGTAACGTTCTGCGTGATGAAGTGCACCCCGCCGGTCGAGATGGTGGTGCTGTCCTGGACCTTCAGGTTGAAGGTCGAACTGCCAACCGCAGATGGCGTGCCGGTCAGGAGACCGCTGGTCGAGAGCGTAAGCCCGGGGGGCAGGCTGCCGCTGTCGCGGGTATAGGTGTAGCCGGGAGTGCCGCCGCTTGCAGAAAACTGGACGCTATAGGCCGTACCGACACCACCGTCCGGCAGAGCATCCGGTGTTACGTCGATGGTAGGCGGGGCGATGAGGACGCTGTAGGCTTTATCGAGCGTATTGGCCGTCGGCGTCGTCGAATCGACAACACGGACGGTAAAATTGTAGGGACCCGAGCCGGTCGGCGTACCGGAGATGATACCGGAGGAGGAAAGGGAGAGGCCGGGCGGCAGATTGCTGCCTGCGACGAGCGAATAGGTATAGGGGCCGGTTCCGCCGCTCGTGCTGAGCGCCTGATTATAGGACGTGCCGATCACCGGCGTGGCAACGCTCGAGGGCGTGACCGTCAGCGGGGAGGTCGACGGATTGATCGTGATGTTGAATGTAATCGGCGTCGCGAAATCATCCTTGACGATGAACGTGTCGGATGTCGCACCGTCGCCATTGTTAGTGTAGATGAGCGCCGAAGTGTTCGACGGCATTCCGAAGGTCAGGCTGCCGTGGGACGGGGATATGTTGGCCGGCGAAATAAAGCCGAAATCCGCGCAGGTAAAGGTTGCCGTACCGCCCGAGCTTATAGTTGCCGTCTGCGGTGAAATACAGGCCGCCTGAGCCGCTGATATCGGCCACAGCGCCGCCAGGCAGGCGAACATCACCAAAGCAAGGAGGTGGGCCACGTTCGTGCGATATCCGCACACCAGGTTTGCCCAACCAAACGATTTCTGCGCCATTGTTCCGCCCTTGTGCGCACGGCACGTCACATGGACGCAAGTCCATCGTCACGATCAGTCCGTTCACCGCCTCACCCAGTGACATGTATTTTCGAGTCACACAACCCAGCATCGTGCGACTTTAGCGAGAAACTCGTTCAAAAAGTTTGTCAAACCGCCCTTCCCAAGATGCTCGTTATGAGAGAGAGTGCGCCGCAGGATAAATCCAGAGTCGTCGAATTTTATCGGGATGGGGGCAACCATGAGCGAACCTTTTGTGGGGCAGATCATGATGAGCGGGTTCGGCTTTGCGCCGCGCGGTTTTGCACTGTGCAACGGCCAGATTTTGGGGATCAATCAGAACCAGGCCCTGTTCTCCTTGCTGGGGACGTACTACGGCGGCAACGGCTCAACCACCTTTGCCCTGCCGAATCTGCAGGGGCGAACGCCTGCAGCGGCCGGTCCGTCCGCCGACCCCAGCTGGAACCCGACACCCTATGAAATCGGAGAGGCCGGTGGCATTGAAGCTGTGACCCTCATGCAGCAGCAGATTCCTGCCCACCAACATCAGGGCAACGGGACGACTGCGGAGGCCAATCAGCGCAACCCGACGAACACGCTTTACGGTACCACCTCCCTGCCGATCTATGCGCCATCAGGCGAAGCGCAGGTTGTGCTGGCGCCCCAGAGCGTCGCGTCGGCGGGCGGCGGACAGCCGCACTCCAATATGCAGCCATTCAACGTCATCAGTTTCTGCATTGCGTTACAGGGCGTATACCCGCCCCGCAATTGAACCTAGCCGCCGGAGGATAACAATGGGCACTCCCTATATCGGGGAAATTCGGATGTTTGGCTTTTCCCGCGTGCCGACCGGCTGGCAGGCCTGCGATGGTTCGCTGCTGTCAATCGCGGAATATGACACACTGTACATGCTGCTTGGCACCACCTATGGCGGCGACGGCCAGAATACGTTCGGCGTGCCCGACCTTCGCGGTCGCGTGCCCCTGCATCAGGGCACCGGCCAAGGACTGAGCACGCGCTTGCCCGGCCAACTTGGCGGCACCGAAACCGTGACCCTTCTCGCGACCCAGCTGCCGCCGCACAACCATCCGATGTTTGCGACAACGACAGCAGCCAGCGCGACCGCGATCGGAACGAACGCCGAACTCGGCGCACTCTCGGGCAACACGATGTATGCCACTGATGTCACTGGCCTTAATGGGTTCAATACGTCCCCGAACTCGACCGGGCCCACCGGACAAACCCAACCCCACGACAATATGATGCCGACCTTGACGGTGCAATTCTGCATCTCGCTATACGGTGTCTTTCCGTCGCAAAGCTGATGCAGCCCCCATTGCACGATAAGGGAATAGAAATGTCAGAGCCTTTCATTGGTGAAATCCAGCTTTTCGGCTTCAATTTCGCGCCCCGCAATTGGGCGCTTTGTAATGGCGCGACGCTTGCAATTCAGCAGAACACGGCATTGTTTTCATTACTGGGCGTAGCTTACGGCGGCAATGGCAGTTCCACTTTTCAATTGCCAAACTTTTCCGGCCGCGCCGGCTTCACTCAGGGCATGGCACAGGGGCTCTCGCAACACACGCTCGGCGAGGTTGTCGGCGAAAACAACGTCACACTGAGCACGTCGGAAATGCCGGCGCATACGCACGGGTTCACGATCTACAACCAGACCGACATGGCAAAACGGGCAAGCGCACCTTCTGCCGGCAACGCGTTGACCGTGCCCATCGAGAGCTCGGTCACGGCAAAGGACGCTCAGCCGAATGCCCAATTCGCGTCAAATATGATCGGCTTGGCGGGCAACAACCTGCCGCATGAAAACCGACAGCCTTATCTTGCCGTGAACTTCTGCATTGCCCTTAACGGCACCTTCCCGTCGTTCGGGTGATGTTGCCAGCCGACATTGCCACGATCGGATTTCCGGCACGCCTCGATCCGCCTCGCCTGCCGGTCGCGGGCATGTCCTTGCGCCACGCCACATCCGAGGATTTTCCGTTTCTGCTACAGCTCTACCGGTCGTTTCGAGCGGAGGAACTGGCGGCGGTGCCTTGGTCAATCGAACAGAAACACGCCTTTCTCCAACAGCAGTTCCTGTTCCAGCATCGCCACTACATGGCGACGTTTCCCGACACAGATTTTCTCGTTGTCGAGATCGGAGGCGAGCCAGCCGGCCGCGTCTATCTTGATGCGAAGAAGGAGCGTTGGCTCATCGTCGATATCGGTGTTTTGCCGCAATGGCGCCGTCAAGGCCACGGAACCACGCTGTTGGCGGCCATTCAGCACGAGGCGACGGTGTCCGATTGCGAGGCCGTCGTCCTGCACGTCGAGCAGCATAACTTCCGGGCGCAGGCTCTCTACCATCGTCTTGGTTTTCGAGCCGAGGAGAATGGTGGTTCTCACGTCCAGATGGAATGGTCTTGCTGCAACCTCGCCGAGACTGGGCGTCTCTGACCGCCTTTCACCTCATCAATTGAATACGGCCTGGTAGACGATGCCCTGCTTGTCCCTGGCGACCGGTACGAGGAAGATCTCCAGCGCGCCGAGCGACGCATTCCTCAGGCGGTAGATCTGCTGCGGCAGGACGATCGCCGAACTGCTGCGGAACACCAGGGAAAAAGGCGCGCGCCGCATGCCAGGCAGGATCTGTGTTGTGCCCGGAGAAGCTTCCGCCAAGGTCAGCGGCACGGTGCTCTCGCCAAGAGACAGATCAAACGACTGGCCGACACAACCCGCAAAATTTTGAAGCGTCAGAAGTTCCATGCGCTGTTCTCCCCGATGATTCCCGCTTAGGTCGATAGCTGTACACCTACAGCATTGCGGTTGAGCGCAAAAGACTTCGGGCATCTCGAGTTCTTTCGCTGAAAGCGACCGCCAGCGTTCCCCTTGTACATTCAGCGAATTTTCAGCACAGAACAAGAACATCGGCTTCTGTTCCCTTCGTTTCGTTTGGTGGGTGTCGCGCGCCAATATCCTTGTCGACAAATTGCCTACATAGAAAATATATAAAATCGACAGTTGGGTTTTGGCCTCGTACATTGGCAAAAGCCTCAAAGATTCTGACATAGGAGCCGACATGCCTTTGCCATCCCGCCCTGCCTCGATCTCCGCTACGGAAAGACATGCGCGACTGGGAAGATTGCGCGAAAACATGGAAGCTGCCGGTTTCTCAGCCGTTCTGATAGGAGCGACAGAAAGCCTTCGCTATTTCACTGGCCTTGTCTGGCATCAAAGCGAACGTCTCCTCGGTGCGCTGGTGACACCCACGACACTTACTTACATCGTTCCGGGTTTCGAGCGCAGTCGCGTGGAAACACTGCCGCACCTGCCTGGCGAAATCGCCACTTGGGAGGAAGAGGAAAGCCCCGCTCGGCTCATTGCTTCACTGCTTGCAGCCACTGATAAGCTCGCGCTCGACGATGCGCTGCCGCTGTTTGCCTATCATGAGCTCGTCAGGAATCTCGGCGTTGATCGCATCGGTGATGGTGCTCGTTTGATCCGTGGTCTCAGGCTCTGCAAGTCAGCAGCCGAAATCGCGCTGATCCAGTACGCGATGGATCTCACCCTCGAGGTTCACAAACGCGCGCACGTCATGATGGAGCCGGGTATACGGGCCTCCGATGTCGTGCGCTATATCGATGAACAACATCGCGCGCTCGGCGCCTCCGGTGGCTCGACCTTTTGTATCGTATCATTCGGAACCGCCACATCCCTGCCTCATGGGGCAGATGGCGACCAGGTGCTTGAGAAGGGACAGGCGATCCTCGTCGATACGGGAACACGCATCGACGGCTATCACTCGGACCTCACCCGCACCTACATGCTGGACGAGGCGGACGCAGAGTTTGAGCGCGTCTGGTCGATCGAGCGCGAGGCACAACAGGCGGTCTTCGAAGCCGCGCAGATCGGCGTGGAGGCTCGCATGCTGGATGAGGCGGCCCGAGCGGTGCTCGTGCGCGAGGGCCTTGGTCCGGATTATAGATTACCGGGCCTACCCCATCGGGCCGGTCATGGTCTGGGCCTCGAGATCCACGAAGAACCTTACATCGTGCGCGGTAACGGCACGCGCCTTCGTGCCGGCATGTGCTTCTCCAACGAACCGATGATCGTCGTACCAGGTCAGTTCGGTATCCGGCTCGAAGACCACATATTCATGTCTGACACTGGACCGCGCTGGTTCACGCAACCCGCCACCGGCCCAACTCAGCCTTTTGCTTGAACGACATGACTACGCTCGGGGGCTTGATGCCATCAGTCCAGGCGATGAAGCCTGTGATGAACTGACTGACTGGCCGATGATAGAGCACTTGCGGCGGTCCAGCCTGTTTAATGAAGCAGCACGCTTAGCCGAGGCGCGGACAGCCGGGCCGGTTAGCAAATGCGACTGTCACGAACCGCCCGCGCCGTTCGCCATCGATGACGATTTGTCTGCGTGTCACGGTCTGAATTTCCGGATCACGTAGTCCAAGTCTCGATGCACGACGAAGCGCTTGCCGCTCGCTACAGCCGGGCCGCTCGTACTCGTCCTCGTAGTATCGACGGTCCAGATCTATCGCGCAGCTCAGGACGTCCGTCCGGGCCGATGTAGAGGTCGAGGGACTGCGCCGACGACGTGGATGAAACGGCTGAGAGGGCGCCGACCGAGAGCAGGCCTGCCGCCAAAAGATTATGAATGGACTTTTGCATGTCCGCCTCCTCAATAGAGTTCAGTTGAGCCTATTGAGAACTGAACGACAAAGGCCAGGTAAGGTTCCCCAGCATCAACGGCGGTTGCCGCGCTCGTCCTTTGTATGACAATCGTGAAGGCGGCAACCATTGGACGTTTCAGTATCGCTCTATCGCGATCGCTTCGGTTGGCATCAACGCCTTTCTTCTGCCTTTCCCGCACTTAATTCTAGATGAACAAAAACGCCGGCACGAAATGACCACCCCGCAGACAGCCCCAATCGGACCGAGGTTCAGCCGCATTCTCACTTTTAACTGGCCACGACCGGCTGTCGCATTGGAGAGGGCTATAGATGCCGCTCAAACCGGCCGACGATCGCGCCGGTGCGTAGGCGCTCAAACAGAGCGGCGAACCCACGCAGATACAAATCGCGCTGCGCCACTCCCCAAGTTCGCTGGGTGTAGCGGCCGATTTCCTTCACATCCTCACGAGCAAGCGGCGTGATCGCAAATTCAGGCATGCGCCGTTTCCTGGTCGAGTTCATCGAGAATCGCGGTCAGATCAAAGGGGACACAAGCGCCCGCGTCGGCCTGACGCCAGGCAGGATCCAGCGCCTCGCGCAGTTGCTGCAGCTTCGCCGCATCCGATTCTTCCCCCGCAATCTTGAGACGCAGCGCCTCGCGGATCACCTCCGAGGCATTGTTGTAGAGGCCCGACGCCACCTTATCGCGGACATATTCATCGAGCTTTTCGGTCAAAGAGATATGCATGTGTGCATCCTTTCGCCACCCAATCCTACAAGGATTGACAATCTTTATGAACGATCAGGGTGCATCGATCAGTTCACGTGCCCAGCAGGACCAGCACCAGGACGACGAGAGGACGGCATGCTTCGGAGAGTTGCCCCCGCCCCTGCGCCCCCATCGGCAACTCGGAGCGCAGCGAACGAGAGAGTTGATTCTCGACGTGTTCCACAACCGCCGCTTTGATGCCGATAACCTGACTCTCCGCGACCGTCGTGTCGCTGCCAGAGCGTCCCTTCTTCGCATTGATGTTTCGTGCGGATTGATTTCCCTTGCCTGGAAGAGCCATGGGTGACGGGTTTCAGGTTTAGATTTGACACATGTTGGCCAAGGAAGGCTGGTGTCTTCACCAGCAGGAGCATCTGATGATCGCAGAACTCTTCGATAGAAACAGGATTTGGTCAGAAGAGAGAAGAGCCTTGAAAGCCGACGCGAGCGTTTGTCGGAACTGCAGCGGCAGAGTATCTATGGATCGGGTGTTCCGATAGCAGCGTGCGGCCAACGTCATCGCCGGCCTGGAGTCTGGCGAGGTGTTCCTGCACCGCAACGTCGCCAACTTGATCGATCCGACTGACCCATGTTGTCCATCGTGGAATATGCTTTCAATTGCTCGGCGTTAAACCATCATCATATGCGGTTACTACGGTTGCGGCGGCATTCGCGCAGTTGTCAGCGGTGAAGCACTCGTTGCCCATTTGAAGTGCGACCCGACACCCTCTTCGCCTCGATAGGTCGTCACACTGGTAGTCAGTGCGCCTATTCACGTGTCAGAAAATGGAGGTTGCCGCCCAGATCGGAAACGACGAGCCGCCGCTCGTCCCAGACGAGGACGGACACCGGTCGTGTCAAGGCGTCGAGAATGATCTTTCGGCTGCCCGTCATTGTGTCGAGTCTGAGCAAACGACCGCTGCCTTTCCGGAAACCTTCCGGCTGATCGTAGATACCATGTTCGAGAACAAGCATCGCTCCATCATTGTCGAAGGCGATAGCAACGGGCGCATTCAGGCCATCGACGTCAAGTCGCGGATTTGACGCGCCACCGGTTTCGGGGATCGATACGATCTTTCCAGCACCGGCAAGGAAAGGAAAGCCGCCGAACAGCGCGACATAAAGGCGTCGGTCGCGCAGCCCGATCCCGGTCGGCACAGCATCGACTTCATAGCTGTTCCCGGTTGCGAACTCTGTCGGCGAAAGATCCTGCAGTGCCGTCGCCGCCTCGGCCATACGGCGGAACGTCATGATCGTGTTCTTCTGCCCATCCGTTTGCACCCGTTCGACACTGTTTCGCGCGGCATCGATCACGTAGTAGACGCCGTTCGCCAAGATGAAGTCGAACGGATTCCAGAAATCGCTGCTGATGACGCGGACCGCGCCAGCCCCATCGATCGCAACGAGGGCGTGATCATACGGGCCTGCGTCGGAGTTGGCCGGCGTCCACCCTTGGGCGACGACAAGAACGTTACCGGCACGCACGACACGGTAGGGACCGGTCGGGTCGCCGATCACATCGAGGCCATGCGAAAAGACCGGACCGAATGCGACGAGCTTACCCTCCGCGTCGCGGCGATAAAGCCGGCCGCTGGCCAGATCGGTGACGAGCAGAGCCTCGCCGTCGCGGGACATACCGGCGAACGCGCCACCCGGCAGGTTAACGGTCTCTAGCCGGTAGCCGGGTGCGACTGCCGGCTCTGCGCTAGCGCCGACTGCCAGGAACAGAAGACCAGCAATGATTGTCAAGCCGCGGAGCGAATGCATCGGAAGCCACCATTGGCTGAGAAACGAAATTCCGGATTATAGGCGAGGCGATAGGTCGTCGTAAGGTGGCGTGCATCGCTGTTCCAGGAGCCACCGCGAAGCACGCGGTATAGCCCCGTAACGTTTGCCGCAGCCCCACCGTCATAGGGCGCGTAAATATCACTGGTCCACTCCCAGACGTTGCCGACAAGATTGAGGACGCCCTCGCTGCTTGCGCCATCGGCGAAGGACTCTGCTGGCGCGGTCATCGGATAACCGTCGCGCGCGTCGCCGGAGCAGCAGATATCCGCGCCGGAATTTGCCCGCACCAAGTCCCCAGGTGCCGAGCCCCACGGAAATGCGCTGCCCGTCGTTCCGCGTGCCGCTCTCTCGTATTGTTGCTCCGACGGCAGCGCCAACCCGTAGTGACGACAAAAAGCATCGGCGTCTCCCCAACTCACCCCGACGACCGGCCGGTCGTCCAATCCCAGAGCCGGGTGATTTGCGTAGAAGGCCGGGCGGTGACCGGTCTGATCGATGAAGCGTCCGTATTGTCGGTTCGTGATCTCGGTACGGTTGATCGCGAAGGCCCGCTCCCACAGAACGCGGCGCGGGTGTTCATTTTCGGGGCCGTCGTCACGACCGAAGACGAACGCGCCGGCAGGGATCTCTATCAGCGGATTGCCGTCGATGGGACCGGCATCGGCGGCGGCCGCGGCGAATGCCACTGTGATTGCAATTGCCGCCGTCCAGATGTCAGAAGTCGACACGGTATTGTGTCCCTCCATCGAACAGAAAGACGCGATCTGTCTCAACCTTCACGCCGATCCGCTGATCAATCTGGCCAGCGAAGTTCTTGTCGGCGCGCAAAGTCATCAGTTGGCCGCCTAGCTGCAGGCTTACAAGCGTGTTCTCGCCCGTGAGCTCCACCGAATAGATCGGCGCAACCAGATTGACGTCGGCATCCTCGGCTCCGGCCGCATGGACGTCCTCTGGACGCACACCGAGAACGGCGGAAGAGATGTTTGCCCGCCCAAGACCCGCCACCCTTAGGCCGGCCCTAACGAACACGCCGTTTGTCACCTCCCCGGGGATCAGATTCATCGGCGGCGAGCCGATAAATCCGGCAACGAAGAGGGTGCGCGGATCGTTGTAGATTTCCCTCGGCGTTCCGAGCTGCTCGATCACGCCCTTGTTCATCACGGCCACGCGGTGGGCGAGTGTCATCGCCTCTATCTGATCGTGGGTGACATAGATCGTCGTGACCTGCAGCTCATGCTGGAGATGCTTCAGCTCGGCGCGCATTTGCGTGCGAAGCTTGGCGTCGAGATTGGAAAGCGGCTCGTCCATCAGAAAAACACGTGGCGTGCGGACGATGGCGCGGGCGAGTGCCACGCGCTGGCGCTGACCGCCGGAGAGTTCCTTCGGCAGACGCGACAACATCGTGTCGAGTTCAACGCGCCGCGCGACCTCGGCTATTCGTCGCTTGTATTCGGCTGGGGGCACTTTGCGGATCTTCAGTGGATAGCCGATATTGTCCTCGACACTGAGGTGCGGATACAAGGCATATGACTGGAAGACCATCGCGACGTCGCGATATTTTGGCAGGACGCCATTGATGCGTTCCGCATCGATGTAGATATCGCCCGATGTCGCCTCCTCGAGACCGGCAACCATGCGCATCGTCGTCGTCTTGCCGCAACCGGAGGGGCCGAGCAGGACGAGAAACTCCTTGTCCCGGACCTCTAGATTGAAGTCGGCGACCGCGATGAATTCGCCGAACTTCTTGGAGACATTGGTGAACGTGACGGACGCCATGGTCTCACCCCTTGACGGCCCCGAGAGACAGCCCCCGGACAAGATGCTTCTGAACGATGAAAGCGAAGATGACGATCGGCACGCAGGCCATGAACCCGGCGGCGCTGATTTCCCCCCAATAGGTCTTGTACTGCGTCACCCGCCCGGCGATGCCGATCGGAAGCGTCTGCGACTGCTCGGTGAGCGTGATGATCAGGGAAAGCAGGAACTCGTTCCACGAGATGATCAGGCAGAAGATGGCCGTCGCCGCGAGCCCTGGACGCGCGAGCGGCAAAGCGACATGCAGGAATGCGCCCCAGCGCGTGTCCCCGTCGACGATCGCGGCCTCTTCCAGTTCGACCGGCAGGTCCTGGAAATAACTCTTCATCATCCACGTTGCGAACGGCAGGTTGAAGGCGGTATAGGCGACGATGAGCGCCGACTTCGTGTTGAGCATGTCGAAGTAGTTGAAAAACAGGTACAGCGGAATGATGCTGACGATAGGAGGCATCATGCGCGTCGAGAGGATCCAGAACGAAATCTGCTTTCGCCACTGCCACGGATAGCTGAAGCGCGCCAAGGCATAGCCAGCCATCGTGCCAAAGCCTACGGAAATGATCGTGGTTCCGGCCGCAACGAGCAAGCTGTTCAATGCGTAGCGCAGGAACGGCCGCTGGATGAACGCTTCGTCGTAGTGCTTCAATGTCGGGTTGCGCGGCAGCCATTCGGGCGGTACTGCGAAGATGTCGATGTCGAACTTGAACGAATTCGCCGCGATCCAATAAACGGGAAACAGCGTCAAGATCAGCGCGATGAGGATCGCCAGATAGGCGGATAGTCTGAGAAGCATCTCCCGGACCCGGCTGCGTGTTCTTATCGTCGCCATCGTCGCCTCACTCCGCCAGCCGCATGCGCTTCATGAACCAGGTGCTCAGCGCGATCGTCACGAACAGCACGAAGAGCGAGATCGCCGCAGCGTAGCCGGGATCGGCGAAGCGGTAGGCGACCTGATAGATGTATAGACTCAAGACCTTCGTTCGGTCTGCCGGACCTCCCCCCGTCAGGATGAAGACCAGGTCGAAAAGGCGCAGCGCATCCATGACGCGCAGGAGCAAGGCAATGGCGATGACCGGCTTCAGGAAGGGCAGCGTCAGATCCCAGAACTGCCGCCATGACGAGGCGCCGTCGAGCGCTGCGGCCTCGTAGGGTTCGACCGGCAGGCTTGCCAGCCCCGCCAACATCAGAAGAAAAATGAAGGGCGTCCACTGCCAAACATCGGCAACGATGATCGAAAACATCGCGAGGTTCACGTCGCCCGCCCAGGCTTGCAGTGGAAGACCGAGACGGAACATGATTTCGTTGAGGACGCCAAACTGTGGCTCGTAGATGATCTTCCAGGTGATCGCGACGGCGACCGGCGGCAGCATCATGGGGATCATCAGGACGGTTTTGAGAAAGGCTAGTCGGCGGATGAATTTATCGAGGAGCAGCGCCAGGCCGAGACCGAGGAGGAATTCGGTCGTCACTGCCACGACTGTAAAGACAGTCGTGTTCCAGAGTGCGACGTGAAATTGCGTGTCGGAAAGCAGTCGAGCAAAATTGTCGGGGCCGACGAACTCCCAGGGCAGATCGGGGTTCGGGCTGATTTTGTGAACCGCGGCATAGAACATATAGAGGCTGGGAAAGATCGTCAGCCCGAGCAATATGAGGACCGTTGGCGCAAGCATGAGGATCCGCAAATGGCGCTCTGCCCAACGCTCCAGACCGCCGCCCATGCGAAGCGGCGTGGTCAATGTGCCTTGATCGGGCGTCAACATCTCCCTCCCGTGAACAGGTTGTCCATACGCACCTCAAACCCCGCGAGCGCTACGGGTAATTGCCGTCACCACCATGGGAGCGGGGCCCAAAAACCCAGCTCCGCGCAGATCGCATCGCCGCCTATTTAAGGCCCGTAATCTCTTCGACTGCTGCCTGTGAGCTCTTCAGCGCCTCCTCTGGCGTAATCGTGCCTGCGACCGCCTTGGAAAGCTCGATCCCGAAGGCATTCTCGATCTCCGGCCACTTCGGATGGCGTGGACGAGGCGTCGAGGCCTGGATCGCCTCCATCAACACCGGATAGTGTCGGAACTGTTCCTGCGAGGTCAGTTCCGGATCGGCAAAGACCGAGGCTCGGACAGGCGGATTGCCGCGCGTGGCGGAAATCTTGATCTGCTCAGCCGAGGTCGCCCAGACCATGAAGTCGAAGGCCTCCTGTTTATTCTTGGAGGCCGACATGATGCCCATGGTCCAATGGCCAATTTCGGAGCTGCCCGGTTTCGTCCCCGCCGGAATTGGGGCGTAGGAAATCTTGCCAACCATCTTCGACTGGCTCGGATCCTCAAAGGTCGCAACCCAGTTCGGCCAGTTGATAGACGAGGCGGCGGCACCAGCAGCAAGCGCCGTACCCACTTCGTTGGCATTGTAGCTCTCGATCCCCTTTGGAGAAACGTCGCGCAGCGCCATGAACATCTTCATCGCGGCCGCGCCTTCCGGCGTATCGATCGTCACCTTCGTGCGATCCTCGTTAAACATATTGGCGCCGTAGGACCAGAAGATCGGCATGAAGTCGGCCACGACCGGGTTACCCTGGCCGCCCCGGAAGACATAACCGAAATAGCGACCTCCGCCGTTCTTGGTTAGGGTCTGGCTCGCCTTCAATACGTCATCCCAGGTCTTGGGAGCGTCGACGCCGGCTTCCTTGTACTTGGCGGCGTCATAGAAGAACATCTGGGCGTTTCCCACATAGGGCAGGCACACATAAGGTCCCGTATTGTAAGGGTTGCGACAGATCGCCAGCGACTTCGACAGGAAGTCGTTGTCCGGGCCTTCCATGCCCGCATTCTTGAAGTATGGCGTCAAATCCTCGAGATGTCCGTTCTCGGCGAAAAACGGAATCCACGGGTCATCCATCAAGATGATGTCGAACACGCCGGATTTGGTTGCCCCCGCATTGGCGCCCTGTTCGAACACATTGGCATAAGGCGCCTGCACGATCTCCACCTTCGTGCCCTTCATCTTCGAGTAGTCGTCGGCAGCAGCCCTAAGGCCGTCACCCTCGCTGCTCGATGGCACGAGGACTGTGAAATCGGCCCATGCGACCCCGTTGATCGCCAGCGCGGACGCCGCAGCAGCGAAGACGAGAAACAGTTTGCGAACCATCGTACACCTCCCATTCCGAGTTGATATCCAAAGGCCGCTTTTTCGTAGGGGGCCCTACCCTATCCGGTACGGCGGAGATGCGAGCTCGACGCCCATGCGAACCGACACGCGACAACTTGAAACGCCGTCCGGCATCTCGTCGAGCCGGCGCTGCTCCCAAAGCCGATTTTACCACATCAGGAGCATTATTTAGAGAGTCTGTATTAGCATTCGCTACTATTGCATATTGCATGATCACAATTCTCAATTCCCGAACACCGTCGTATGTTCGCCCACGTCGGAATGTGATCTCAATTGATAGGAATGTGGGGACTGTGCCGGCCGAAATCCGGATCATAATATGTCCGCAGCATTCCCGGCGGCCTCAAAAACGCGATAGATTGGCTTGTCTCCGGTGAGGCGGTGGTCGGATTCGTTATCTCTGCCCACATCAAAGGTGATTCCGCGCACTTCACGCACGCGTTCAAACGCTGGACGGGAGTTCCACCATCACGGTTTCAGATGGACCGGGAATGAAAATCGATCATTAGATCGCTAGAACAGCACAGATTGTGCGCATCCCCGAGGCCTCGTCTGAGGCCATGGCAGATCCTGCCCGAATTGGAGCCGCCGATGCTGGGGCTCAGGCTGTAGCGGACCCGGGCAGTTCAGCTCCCGATGGGGACGATACATCACTGCTGGTCGACGAAGTGACTGCAGTAGTAGTCGTCGATCCGGGTGCGAGCGCGAACCACGCTACCCAGGCTTGTGGCAAAGTCGATCGAGCACGTCGCGAAGCGCAGTCGCGGCTTCATCTCGCTCGCCAGCAGACATCAACTCGGGTTCCGCTTCTAGTCTGAGATGCGGCAGCTCGGTTCGAACGGCGCTGCGTGCGGCGACCAGATTGGTCTTCAGATCGAGGACACGATATGTGGCGACGGGATAGGCGATACCCCTGATCTGGACATGCCCCAGCTCGACACAAGCGATTGTGTCCTTCACTTGCGCAAAGGTCTCATAGGAAATGAGCACTGCCCCCGCCGGCGCCTCCTGCTCGAGGCGCGAGGCGAGATTCACGGCGCCGCCGATTATCGTGTAGTCCATCCGATCTTCACTGCCGAAGTTGCCGACCGTGCAGTAGTCGGTATGAATGCCGATGCGGCATCGTAGCGGCGTTTCAATGCCGATGTCGCGCCAGATTTCTGCAAGTTCGCTCATCCGTTTCTGCATGGCGAGAGCCATCTCAACACAGGCGAGCGCGTCCTCCTTGACGCCGCGGGTCTCCGGGTCCCCGAAAAACATCAGGATCGCGTCGCCGACATACTTGTCGATGGTGGCGCCGTGTTCCAAAGCAATTTTCGACATTTCCGTCAGGTAGTGATTGAGGAGTTGGGTGAGATCCTCGGACTCCATCTTGTCGGTGGTCTCGGTAAAGCCGGCAATGTCCGAGAAGCATATCGTCAGCTTCTTCCGCTGGCTGGCGATCCTGACGTCCTGACGGCCGGTGAATATCGAGTTGTATACTTGTGGTGCCAGATACTTCGCCAGCTTGCTCGATAGCGCCTCGAGGGCTGCGGATTTCTCCGCGAGGTTCTCCTCCCGCTTTTTCAACTCCGAGATGTCCGAGTAAACGGCCACCGTGCCGCCGCCTGTGATGCGGCGCTCGCCTATCATTATCCATCGCTCGTCACTTCGCCGCTGCACCCACGGTTCACCAGGATTGCGGTGCCGGGAGAGGCGCTCGGCGACCCATTCCTCGAGGCGCCCCTCGGCATCCTTGATGTAGCCGCGCTCGGCGGACCGGCGGATGATGTGCTCGAATGTGGTGCCGGGCGTCAATTCGATCGCAACATCGCTGTAGAGCAGTTCGCGGTAACGGCTGTTGCTGAGAACGAGCCGGTCCTCCACGTCATAGAGAGCGAACCCCTCCGAGATGCTCTCGATGGCATCTACGAGCCGTTGGCGTGCTTCAGCAACCTCGCGCAGATTCTTTTCCTCGACCTCGACAGCCGTGTCCCGGAACAGCCTGAGCGCCTCAGCCATGCGGCCGATTTCGTCGTGGCCCGCGGCAGGCAATGGCGCACAAAGATTGCCGTCGGCGATCGCGAGCATGCCCTGGCTCACGCTTCCCAGACGGGCGAGAAGACTGCGGTCGACATAGAGCCAGACAATCAGAATCGAACTCAACAGGCTGAGAACGGCCGAGCCAAGGACAACGCCGGTGCCGTAGCGCTGGACGACCGCGGCCTCGAGACCGGACGAGGAAATCTCACGGTTTGCCGCAGCGACAAGGCGATCGACAGCAGCGGTGAGACTGCGGGACAGCCGATTGTTTTCGGCCAGAAGTTTTTCGCCCTCAGCCAGGACGGCAAACTCGTCCTGTCTAGCCTTCGGTATGCTGTTGCCACCATCGATCAGCGCCTTGAACTCGCCCACCCGCTGTTGGAAGCGGGACCGTAGCTTCTCGTCGATCTCGGCTGAAACCGTTTCGAGGACGGCGAGCGACCGGCGCAGCGGAAAGAGCATCAATGCAAGATCGCCTGGCGTCGGCGCGTTCGCCAACTTAACCAGCGCGTCGTTGACGGCGGATATCTCCTGGTGTGCCCTCTGCTGGGGGATGTAGGCCTTAATCGCCTCGACCAGGTCGGAAGTCGCCGCCGCGCGTCGGTCTGAGGCGAGCGACGCGTCGGCCGCGACAGTTCTCCATTGCGCAAGCTTGGAATTCATCACCAAGATGCCAGCCGCCAGAAGGCGTTGGCCTGCAATTGTCGTAGCCGATAGGCGACGTAACAACTCCTCCTTGCGCGCGACTATGGTGAGCTTGGCGGCGACAAGGTCGTCGAGTGCGTCGAGGTTTCGCCGCAGACCAAGCACCGCCGCCTCGATCTCGGCCACCGCCGCCGTGCCAAGCGTGCCCCCCTTGAGCGCGGCAAGCAGTTCCTCTAGGCGCGCCATCTCGACCCCGATCGCAGCCGAGACCTCGTTGTGCCGTACCTTGCTCGTTGAATTCAGTACAGACGGAGCAGTTGCCGCGACCCGCTCGGCTTGACGCGACAGTTGGAGGGACGCCAGCGCCGACGGCACCCGATCCTTGGTTATGCTGTCGACAACCTCGCCTACCTGGAGGAAGGCATAAAGAGCAGCTGCCGTCGCGAGCACCGCGAAGGTGCTGATGCCGAAGAAAGCCAGCAACAGGCGGCCGCGTATGCCTAGGCGTTCAAGCATCGCGGCGACACTTAATCTGAAGTGACGCGGCGGCGTGTGGCGGGCTGCTATTCAACCGGCACATACTCTCCACCCCGCCAGACGTACCACACCCAGCTTTGGTTCGTGAGGTCGCCCTTGTCGTCGAAATCGACCGGGCCGAGCACAGTGTCGAACTCCTGTCCGCGCAGTGTCGCGATGACCGCCGGCAGTTCGAGCGAGGCTGCCTTATCGACCGCTTGCGCCCAGAGTTGGACGGCAGCGTAGCTCAGCAGTGTGTAACCTGCGGGCTCGAAGTTTTCGGCACGGAACCGCTCCACCACCGGGGCAGCTTCGGGGTTTCGCCGCGGGTCCGCGGAGAACGTAAAGAGGGTCCCCTCGGCTCCCGGGCCGGCGATCAGCGCAAACTCTTCGGTTGCCAGGGCGTCGCCGGAGATGACCTGAAGCGCGTAGGCGCGGTCGCGTGCAGCGCGTACAATCAACGCAACCTCGGCATGATACCCGCCGACATACAAAACGGCGATACCAGCGGCCTGTAACGCAGCGATCTCCGCCGAATAGTCGTTCTTAGCAGGCGTGTATGCGTCGTAGACAGCTTCGGTTACGCCCCGCTTGTTCAACTGCTTTCTTGTCTCACCGGCGAGACCCATACCATAGGTCGTGCCGTCGTGAAGGATCGCGATTTTCTTTTCGCCCCATTCATCGGCCAGGTAGTTGCCGGCCACGATCCCCTGCTTATCGTCGCGACCTATGACTCGAAAAACGTTGTCACGGCCCTGTTCGGTCAACAGCGGATTGGTCGATCCTGGTGAAATCTGCAGAACCGCCGCCTCCTCATAGACCTTTGATGCCGGGATCGAGGCGCCGGAGCAGTAATGTCCGACGACGAACACCACTCCGTCAGCCACCAGTTTCTTGGCTGCCGCCACGGCCTGCTCGGGATCGCAGAAATCGTCGACGTTGATGACGCGCACCTGCTGGCCAAGGACGCCGCCCGCCGCATTGATGTCGGCTACGGCCATCTCTGCCCCACGCTGACCCTGCTCGCCGATCCAGGCGAGCCGTCCGGTCATCGCGGCCGAAACCCCGATCACTACCTCCGCCTGCGCGGGGCAGATGTAGATAGCCGCAAGCGCGGCAACAGCTATGGTGACCACGCGGTGCATCACTGTACCCCTAACGTTAGCTTACGCTAATCAAGTCGATGCCGACAGTCCTTTGCGTAAGTGCGGATACCTCGGCCGGTTCCGCAACAGCCTTGCCTCGCGTCAGCGTCGTCGGGCCGCCCGCGCAGAATGCTTTCTTGGCTGAAACAGTCGCAGCACTGCATGCCGAGCTCGGCAAGGAAGGACTGGCGCGGCCTCACCGGGTACTTCGACGCACCATCGCTTAAAAGTGCACTCAGATTGGCCGTGAGAGCCAGCAATCGTCCACGTTAGCGAAAGAGCAAAAAGGCCGTTACGGGTGATACTCTCGTCCTGTTGCTGGCGACCTGCGCCAGTAGCCGCCTGATTGATCTGCGCGATCAGGCAGGTGGACGTAGACAATCGGAAATCGCCGGCCTGCGTGTGGAGGATTTGACCGACGAGGAGCCAGTTTTTGCCGATCCCAAAGGCAAAAATTCCCTTCCCCTGCCGTGTTTGACGATCCATCTTGGTCGCACGCTGAATTGAGCGAGACCCGCCCCAGGCGACCGTCCGCCGAAGAGAACGATTGGAGTGAGACAATGAACGGCACGATCACCGACAATGTCGCGGCATCACGCTTCGAGCTTGCTGTTGGCGATGAGCTTGCCGTTGCCTATTACCGCAACGAAGACGGCCGGGTCGTTCTTACCCACACGGAGGTTCCACAGGCACTTTCCGGGCAAGGCATCGGCACACGGCTGGCGCGTGGGGTCTTCGAGACGCTCCGCCAAAGACAAGCTCGCATTATCGCCAAATGCCCGTTCATGGCCGCCTTCGCGGTAAAGCATCCGGAATATAGCGCGATGCTCGATGGATGAGTTCGGTGCGGCAAGTTGCCGACGGCCTCAGGCAATTGGTGTGATCCCCGCCGTCCGCGTCCGGCGTTCCGTGCTCAAGGGCGGCGGTATGTTCGACTTTGCCATTACGGCTTTCCCCTGAAGGGAAAGCCGTAATGATACGTGAAACTGCTTCCGTCAGAGGCTTGCGCCGACTTCCCGAAGCTCCTTCAGAACCGGCGCCTTCGGCAGCCAGATCTCGTCATAGGCGGCGATGATCTCGGCGGTGTTCTGCAGGTCTATGTCGACGATCTTGATACCGGTATTCTTGAAGTTCTGCAGGAGGGTGGCTTCCTTTGCGACGGTCGCGTCGATCTGTTTGTCGAGTTGCTCGCGGGTAAGGCGGGCGATAAGTTCGCGATCCGCTTCGGGAACGCCCTTCCATATGCGGCCGGAAGCCAGCGCGACACAGGGCATGAAGATGGCGTTCATGCGCAGCATGGTCTTGGCGACCTTGTCATATCGCTGGTTCCAGGAGAGATCCAGGTCGGCTTCAAGTCCATCCACCTGCCCGTTGGACATAGCGTCAAACACCTGCGGCGTCGGGATTGGCGTCGGCGCTGCGCCGAGCAGTTGATAGAAGTCACGGTAGGCCGGCGTTGTGTTGATACGCAGCTTCATACCCTTGATATCTTCAATGCCGGCGGTTTCCTGACCCGTGAAGACGACGCGCAGGGTGGTGATGCCGTAACCAAGTCCAATCGTGCCGGTTTGGGCAGGCAGTACGTCGAGCAGCTTGATTGCGGTCGGGTGACGAACGAGTGCAGCGACCTTCTCCGTGCTTTTGACGAGCCACGGCGCATTGATGGCCGCGATCTGGGGAATGCGCGAGCCGAGTTCCGCGGTCATGATCCAGCCGAGATCCAACGCACCGGACTGCATCTGCTGCAGCATGGCGCCTTCGTTGCCGAGCTGGTTCGACGGGAAGACCTGGATCGCGAGGCGCCCGTTTGTTTCTTCGGCAAGACGCTTGCCGACGGCTTCAGCCGCAAGGTTCCAGGGGTGGCCCGGTGGCGTGGTGATGCCGAGACGATAGATCTTTGCAGTCTGTGCACGCAGAACCGACGGCGCGGACATCGCCATCGCGGCTCCCAGCGAGACGCTCTTCATCAAAGTACGACGCGTAATGTTCATTGCAGGTTCCCTCTGTTGTGAGTTTATCGGTTAGGAGAAGTAGGTCGACAGTGCCGGGAAGATCGAAAGCAGCACAAGGATGACGCAGCAGATCAGGAAAAACGGCAGCGTTACGATGAACATCTTGCCGGGCTTCGCCCCCGTTACTGCGGCGGCAATGAAGAAATTCAAGCCGACCGGCGGGGACAGAAAGCCGAGGACCAGGTTGATCACGGCGACGACGCCGAAATGCACCGGATCGATGCCGTAGACTTCTGTCGCGATCGGCAGCAGGATCGGAACGGTCATGATTAGCCCCGGCGCGCCATCGATGACCGTGCCGATGACGAGCAGGATCACATTGACCAGCAGCATAAACGTCACCGGGTCTTTCGCGATCGTCTGGATCCATTCCGCCACGTGCTGGGGAACCATTCCGTAGACGAGAACCCAGGAAAAGACGGCAGCCGCAGCGATCAGGAACAGAATGCCGGCCGACAGGACCCCTGCCTTGACGAACATCTCGGGAAGCTGCTTCAGGCGGAGATCGCCGGTCACGAAACGCCCGACGAGGATTGCGGCAACCACGCCCATGGCCGCGGCTTCGGTCGGATTAGCAAGCCCGGTCACGATCGATCCCACGATGATCAGCGGGATGATCAGTGTCGGCGCGGCCTTCAGCGTGATGGTCACACGCTCGCTCATCGGCAGGCTGGTGCCGCGCGGGTAGTTGTAGACGTATCCCATAAGCGCGATCACCACACAAAAGGCGATGGTAAGAATGACGCCGGGAATGATACCGGCGGCCAGCATGGTTCCGACGGGAACCTGCGCGATGACGCTGTAGACGACGAACATGATGGAAGGGGGAATGATCGGCCCCAGCATGCCGGCATAGGCGGTCAGACCGGCAGCGAAGGTCTTGTCATAGCCCTTCTTCTCCATTTCCGGGACGATCATCTGCGACATCAGCGCAACCTGGGCCGCGGCCGAGCCGAGAATGGACGCCACGAACATGTTGGCGAGCAGGTTCACATAGGCAAGGCCGCCCTTGAGCGCGCCGACGAATGCCATTGCCATGTCGATGATACGGCGCGTGATGCCGCCGCCGTTCATGATCTCGCCGATGAGAATGAACAGCGGAATGGCGATCAAGCCGTAGCTGTCAAGACCCATGAACATTTGGGTGGGAAAGGAGACGAACAGGACCGTATTGTCGCTTTGCCAGATATACGCGGCGGCCGTGAGGCAAAGCACAATGGAGATCGGCAGGCCGACTAGCATAAGGGCGACGAATGCGCCGAAGGTAAACATCAGGCGGCTCCTTCTGCAGTCGTCAGCGAGACCTGTACGCGCTTGCGCGCGATGCCGAGGTCTTCAAGCAGGTTTGCAGCATTGTGGACGATGAGCGTGAGAGCGAAGATCGGCAGAATCAGGTTGACGATCCAGGTCGGCCATTCCAGCGTCTGGGTTCGCTCGGTGTAGAGGAAGTTGAACGTTTCGGCGGCAAAAGCCTGAGCGTCGAAACCGTGGGAAACGATGCCCAGCGGATCCAGCCAGATCCAGCACACCACCGCAAAGCCGGTCGCAAAAGTCAGCGATATTGCGGTGGAAAAGGCGCGCAGCCGCGCGACCCATTTGGGTGACAGTTGATCCGACAGAAGCGTGACGGCGAAATCGATCCGCAGCCGCGTCATGACCGAAGCCCCGATAAAGCCAAGCCAGATCATCGAGAAGATCGAGGCCTCGTCGATCCAGTAGATTGGCACCTTGGCGAATCGGGTGACGACATTCACCAAAATCAGCGCCAGCAGCACCGTTATGAAAATCCCGGCCAGGAACTTCTCAGCGCGCAGGAGCGCCTGGGACAATCCTGTTATTTTCTCCGCCCAGAGCGGGTGGTTTCGTGGCTCCCCGGTCGATGACATGGCACGCGCCTCCTCTTCCTGCATACTTCTTGTATTTATAAAGTATACATAGTTGCGCTTTGTCAACCGCTTTTCAAGCCGGCTAAGAAAGTCGGCACTGCTCGGTGACCGTCGTTACCTATTCTGCTGCAGGCCACGCCTCAGGTCGGGAAAGCGCCTCAAGGCGGTAACACTTATTGGCTGTGGGAAAGCTGCCAAGGCCAACGTTGGCCTGACGGCAGAGAACGTCGACGATCTGATAGCGGATCTCAAAGGCGACGATGGATACCAATTTCCCCGGGGTCGTCCGGTCCAGGGAAGCCAATCTGGTAGCGCACCGCGAAGCGGACCTTTATACGGCTGCTCTCCGTCGAGTTGTTTGGTTTGGAGTAGTCGTAGTCACCACATCGATCAGCTTTGCGCGGTGCCTGAGAAAGTCGTCCCCTGATAGAACCCGACACTCTCGTTGAAGCCTCCCCATTGAACTTGCTCCTCGGGAAGTCCCCGTCGGGTGAGATCCAAGGAGCATTCGAGTGATGCGGCTCGTCGATTGATGGCGGGCAAAAGCCGCGTAGAGCAGCCGTAACAATACCTCACCTCAGGTGGCTGCGCCTTTAGCCGGAGCGGACAGCAGCTCCTGTTGTCTCGCTACCCCGATTAGCCATTTGTGAAATTTTTGCCCGAACGGCTTTTCGAGAGCCGTCCGGTCCCAGGCTAAGTAGTAGCTTTCGGACAGTTGCATGCGAATGTCGAAGGGAACCATCAAGGCGCCGGAGGCAACCTCATCCAGTACCATCGAAACCTGTGCGAGAACGAATCCCCTACCGTTCACCGCCGCGTCAATGGCGCTGCTCGACAAGGCAAAGGAAAGGCCAGAGAACGTTTGGCGGCCATCGGCATGCACCAAGGAGGCCCAGTCCCTCCATTGCGGCGAAGCCTTGTAATCCGCCTCCCATTCCACGTTTAGCAGCGGGAATTTGAGAATGGCCTGCGGACTGTCGAGGACACGGTTGGCGATCAACGCGGGCGAACAGACCGGTACGACCCAGTCGGTGAACAGATTTGCAACATGCTCGTGCGCATAGGCGCGCCGGCCGTAGGTAATGCGGAAGTCCACCTGCTCGATACCGATGCGGGGCTCTTGCTCCTGGCCGAGAATGCGCACACTGGATTCCGGACAGAGGGACTGCCAGTCGAAAATCTTGCGACCGACCCACCTGTTGGCGACCGAGGTCAAGGCACTGAGGACGATCCCGGTCTCGTTCCTGGCGCGCGTGAGAATATTGGCGGCATGGGAGAGCTGCTGAAAGCCTTTCGCGACTTCCCGGTAATACAGCCGCCCCCATGACGACAATTCGACCCGCCGCCCACGTCGCTCCAAAAGCGTGAGCCCAAGACATTGCTCCAGGTTTCGTACCAGTTGGCTGACGGCGCCGGGCGTTACACCGAGATCCTCCGCAGCGGCGCTGACCGAGCCACATCGTCCGATCGCCTCAAAGGCTTGCAGGCCGCGCAAGGACGGGTTCGACATCGTTAGGCACTCCTCGGACAGGTCGCTCAATTTAGAAAATCTAAAAAAGAACGCAGGAGCTGGCAACTTGTTGGCACAAAAAAAACGGCGGACATTCGCTTAACAAAACGCAAGGAGAGCGAAATGTTTCTCAAGAATGCCTGGTACGTCGCAGCCTGGGACCAAGAAGTCGGCCGCGAGCTAAAATCGGTCACGATCCTCGGCGAACACATCGTTCTTTACCGCAAGCAGGACGGTCATGCCGCCGCGCTCGAGGATGCCTGTCCCCATCGGAAGCTGCCGCTGTCCATGGGCCGCATCAAAGGTGACGACGTGGAATGCGGCTATCACGGCCTGACCTTCGATTGTTCGGGCTCCTGCACGCGGGTTCCGGGCGCCGAGCGCATTCCGCATGTCGCCAAGGTGAGATCTTACCCAGTCCACGAGCGCTACGGCCTGCTTTGGATCTGGATGGGCGATGCAGAGAAGGCGGATCCGAAGGAAATCTTCGAAGTCGAGTATTTCGACAATCCCGCCTGGGGAATCAATCGCGGCGAGTCCATGACGCTCAACTGCAATTACCTCTACATGACGGACAACCTGCTCGACCCGTCCCATGTCGCCTGGGTCCATCAGTCGTCCTTCGCAAGCTCGGCCTGTGAGGAAACGCCACTCGAGACGACCGTGAAGGACGACGGCGTCACCGTCTGGCGCTGGATGATCGATTCCGAACCGGCCCCGTTCTACGCGCCCTTCCTGCAATTCGAGGGCAACACCGACCGCAAGCAGCACTACGAGGTGCGCTATCCGAGCAACGCGATCATTAAGGCCATCTTCGCGCCGGCCCACACCGGCGGGGAAGGCCGCGTCCTGCCAGAAAACACCTTCCTCATGGACAGCTACAACTTCATGACGCCGGTCGATGAAAACCGGACCAAATACTATTGGTTCCAGATGCGCAACTTCGCGCCGGACGACGCCAAGGTTTCCGAGAGTTTCGCAAAATCCGTACGGGGCGCCTTCGAAGAGGATCGCGTCGTGCTGGAGGCGGTCCATCACGCGATGGCCAACATGCAGACACCGAACCTCGACCTGAAGATCGACGTCGGCCCGATGCGCTTTCGCCGCAAGCTCGCCCAACTGATTGCCGCCGAGGCGAAAGCCGGCACGACCAGCGAAGCCGCTGAATAAGGATCAATCCGGATGCTCGATGCCGCGGCCTCGCGCTTTCGCCCCTTCGAAGTTGTCTCGAAGGTGCGCGAAAGCACCACGATCACGTCTTTCCGCCTTGCCCCTCTCGAACGGCAGCACTGGCGGCCGTTCGAGGCGGGACAGTTCCTGACGATGCGCGTTCCCGACCGCAAGGGTGGCCATGTCCTGCGCAACTATACGGTCTCCTCGTCCCCGCGCGAGGAAGGCACGTACCGGATAACCGTGAAGCGTGAGGCCGCACCGTCGCAGGACGTGCCGGATGGCCTGAGCTCCTGCTGGCTCCATGACGAGATCGAGCCCGGCGCCGTCGTCGAGATTGACCCGCCGCGCGGTGCCTTCAAGCTCGACAGCGCGAGTTCGGGGCCCGTCGTGCTTCTTTCTGGCGGCGTCGGGCTGACACCGACGGTCTCGATGCTGAATGTGCTGGCAAGGGAAAGCGACCGCCCCGTCTGGTTCATCCATGCCTGCGACAGCGCGGCCGTTCATGCGTTGCGAGAGGAAGTCGAGCAACTCGCCGCCCAGCGGTCCGGCATCGCCGTACACTTCTGCTACCGTTTCGCCGAGACCGGCGATCTCGCGGTCGCCCGGTGCCACTCGACGGGTTTCCTGACGCGCACCACGCTTCAGAGCCTTCTGCCGCTCGACGACTACGACATCTACATGTGCGGGCCGCCGCCCTTTATGCGGGCCATCTACGGCATTCTGACCGGCCTCGGAGTGCGGAAGGAACGCATTGCCTACGAATTCTTCGGGCCGGCGAGCCTGTTGTCGGAGGCCGGGCAGTTGACGGCGCGGCCCGCGATGGCGCGCGCCGCCGAGCCAGCCACCGAGGGGGACGGCCCACGCATCTTTCTCCAGAAGTCGGGTCGCAGCCTTGCCTGGGACGGGACGAGCGAATCCATCCTTGCCTTCCTGGAGGCACGGGGCATCGAGCCAGAATTCTCCTGCAGGGCGGGGGTCTGCGGGACTTGCGAACAGGGTCTCGTCTCAGGCGAGGTCGACTATTTCGAGGAGCCGCTCGACGCGATGCCGGACGGCCGGGTGCTGCTGTGCTGCACCAGGCCGAAATCCTCGATCGTGCTCGATCTCTGACGCGCTCAGAACAAGAGGCTGCGGCCTGAACCAGGGTGTCCAATCCCCGAAGGAGGATCCGTGACGAAACCGCTCCATACCGAAATCCCGCTCAATCCGCATGTAGCAGGCCTGCCGCCGTACAATGCCGGCATGAGCATCGCCGCCGCACAAAAGCACAGCGGTCGGCAGGACATCGCTGCCCTTGCCAGCAATGAAAACCCGGATGGCTGTTCGCCGGATGTCGCGGCGGCGCTCGCCAACCTCAATCCGTCGCGCTACAGCGACCCGGCCTGCACGGTGCTGCGGGCGGTGCTCAGCCATAAGCTCGGCGTTCCCGCTGAACGTATCGTGGCCGGTAACGGCTCGGAGGAGATGATCGCCGCGGTCTGTCGCGCCGTGCTGCGTCCCGGTGCCCTCGCGGCGACAGTCTGTCCCGGTTTTGGGCTGCACGAGATCGAGGCGCTGGCCAATGGCGCCAAGGTCGAGAAGGTCGCCATGCGGACAGATCTGAACTTCGACATACCGGCGATCGTCGCCATGCTCGAGCGGGCGCCGGTGATTTTCTTCCTCTCCTCCCCCTCCAATCCGGTCGGCCCGGCGCTCGACCGCGAAAGCCTGGAGCGCATTCTCGCGGCGGTCACGCCGCAGACGCTTCTCGTTCTAGACGAGGCCTATTTCGAGTTCACGGACGCAGACATGCCTGACGGCCTCGCCGCGCTCTCGGCCACGGACCTGTCCTGGGTCGTATTGCGAACCTTTTCCAAGGCCTACGGCCTTGCCGGCCTGCGTGTCGGTTATGCCGTGATGTCCGATGCGCGGCTCGCGCGCGCCGTGACCGCGGCCAAGACACCGTTCAACGTCAATGCTGCCGCGCAGGTCGCAGCCGTCGCCGCACTGGCGGACGAGGCATGGATGCGCTCTTCGGTTGCCGCACTGAAACGCGAGCGGGCACGTGTGTCCGAGGCCGTTGCCGCCATGGGGCTTTCGGCGGCCCGATCGCAGACGAACTTCCTGTTCATCGACGTCGGCTGGGACAGCCGGGCGGCGCTGAATCACTTCCTGTCGAAGGGGATCATCGTCAAGCCGTGGAAAGAAGAGGGTTACGAGACCTTCATCCGTGTGACGATCGGCACGCCCTCGGAAAACGACCGCTTTCTCGACGCGCTCCGCGCCCTCGCAAAGCGTGAAGGATGAGGAGACGCCTGCGACGTCCTCTCCAATCCAACACACAACAAGGGGTCGGGCCACGACCCCACGGGAACGAACAATGAGCGCAAACGCACGTCAGCACAAAGCAAACCGGGAGCCCCTCGCATGTCCCCTTCAACGCCATCCGGTCTTTTCGCCGGCGATTTCTCGGCCCTGCGCGCCCGGTTTCTCTCCGCCGCGCGCACCGCTGGGGCTAGTGTCGTCGAATACCTGCATCCGCTGCATGGACCGAACGGCGAACGTCTGGCGACCGACGTTGCCTATCTTGGACGCGATGATGCCAAGAAGCTCCTGGTGTTGATCTCCGGCACCCATGGCGTCGAGGGTCCTTTCGGCTCGGCCTGCCAGACTGCCTGGCTTTCACAAAATTCGCCCTGGCAGCTTCCCGACGACACCGCGGTCCTAGCCATCCACCTCATCAACCCCTGGGGCACGGCCTGGACGCGCCGGGTGAACGAAGACAACGTCGACGTCAACCGCAATTTCATCGACTGGCAGAAAGCGCCGCCGAAAAACGAACGGTATGCCGCACTGCACGGCGCGCTCGTCTGTCGTGCCTGGGAAGGCCCGGAGCGCGATGCGGCCGCTGAGGCACACGAAGCGGCCAAACGGAGACTCGGCGGCTATGCCGGCATCGCGCCCATTGTGGAAGCCGGCCAGTACGGCCTGTTCTACGGCGGCGACGGTCCTGTCTGGTCCAACCGCACCCTTATCGAGATCCTATCGACATTCGCGCAACAGGCGACTGAGGTCGTCGTCTTCGACCTGCACACGGGCGCGGGCCCTTACGGCTATCCTGCCCTCCTCTCCGTTGCTGAGAACGAGCACGACGGTTTGGATTGGGGGCGGCGCATCTTCGGTCCGACGCTCTCGGTCGTCGTCACCGGCGAGAATGCAACCACAGATACCGGCATCTCCGCGACGGCCACCGGCTATGTCTCGGCCGCGGTGCGAGACGCGCTGCCGAAGGCGCGCGTCCTGCCATTGGTCGTCGAATGCGGAACCCTCGACGGCGCCACGGTCGCGGATGCGGTTCAGGCGGACAACTGGCTTCATTTGTTCAGCAAGATCGATACCCCGCTCGGCAGCAGGATCAAGGAAACCCTGCGCGCCGCCTTCATTCCGGAGGACGCTGACTGGCAGCGCACTTGTCTTGCCGCTTCGCTGCGCCATTTCGACCGTGCCTTCGCAGACCTCAAGTCGGTCGGCGGCGCAGGTGCCGAAAAGCCGGTTCCTGCGGCGCCGGCCGTCACCGTCGTCGCCCACCCGGAAGCTAGCGGTCCAAGGCTTGACGAAAGGCCGGCGATCGAAGTGCACCACATCCACAAGCGCTTCGGTCCCCTCCCCGTGCTCAACGGCGTCAACATCTCCGCGCAACCGGGCGAGGTCGTGTCGATGATCGGCTCCTCCGGTTCGGGAAAGAGCACGTTCCTGCGCTGCATCAATTTGCTCGAACAGCCAAACGACGGGCGCATCGTTATCGATGGCGAGGAAATCCGCATGAAGAAGACGTCGGACGGCAGCGCCGCGCCGGCCGACATGCGGCAGGTCGAGCGCATCCGCTCACGCGTCGGCATGGTGTTCCAGAACTTCAATCTCTGGCCGCACATGACAGTTCTCGAAAACATCATCGAGGCGCCGCGGCATGTCCTGAAGGAAGAGCGGCAGGCGGCTGTCGACCATGCCCATGCGCTCCTGAAGAAAGTCGGCCTCTCCGACAAGCACGACCAGTATCCAGGCCAGCTGTCGGGCGGTCAGCAGCAGCGCGCCGCCATCGCCCGAACGCTCGCCATGCGCCCCAAGCTCATCCTCCTCGACGAGCCGACCTCCGCGCTCGATCCCGAGCTTGTCGGCGAGGTGCTGCGCGTGATCCGGCAACTGGCCGAAGAAGGAAATACGATGATCCTCGTGACGCACGAAATGCAGTTCGCGCGCGAGGTCTCGCACAAGATCCTCTTCCTCCATCAGGGAAAGGTGGAGGAGGAGGGTGCCCCGGCGGAGGTCTTCACCAACCCGCGCTCCGAACGCATGCGCCAGTTCCTGGCCCGTACGCTCTGACATTCCGCCGCCATCACCCGTCCGGGGATCTCTCCGGACGAGACCCAACAAGAAAGTTCAACATGGGGAACCAAAACATGAAGCTCAAAAGTCTATTGCTCGCCACGTTCTTCGCCGCCGGCCTCACTGCGGCCCAGGCCGCCGAGGGCGAATTGTCGATCGGGACGGAGGGTGAGTATCCGCCATGGAGCATGGCAGACGCCACCGGTAACGTGACGGGTTTCGACGCCGATGTCGGGACCCTGCTCTGCGCCAAGCTGAAGATGAAGTGCCATTTCGTCGTGCAGGCCTTCGACGGTCTCATTCCGGCGCTCAAAGCCAAACGTTTCGACATCATCATTTCCGGCATGTCGATCACGGCTGAACGCAAGAAGCAGATCAACTTCTCGGTCGGCTATGCGGAACTCGCAAACATGTTCGTGGTGAAGAAGGATTCCGATCTCGCCGGCATCAAGGACATCGATGCGCTGCTGAAATCGCTCGACGGCCGCACGGTCGGCGTCCAGGCCGGCACGACCCATGCCCATTTCGTGGAAAAGCGCGCCTCCTCCGCCGTCCTGAAGACCTACGACACGCTCGACCAGATGCAGATCGATCTCGCCAGCGGCCGCGTCGAGGCCGCCTTCGCCGATGCCTCCGCCCTTCAGGATTTCCTGGCGCGCCCGGATGGCAAGGACTTCCAGTTCGTGGATGTGAAGGTGCTCAGCACTTTCGATCCGACGCTTGGCGAAGGCATCGGCGTCGGCATTTCGCAGGAGAATACCGAGCTGAAGGCCCGCATCGACGAGGCGCTCTGCGAGTTGGTCGCTGACGGCTCGATCGGCAATACGAGCCAGACCTGGTTCAAGACGGACATCTCCCGTCCCTGCCAGTAACACCAACACGACGTCTCCCGGGTGAGGAAAGGCCGTCAGGTCGATCCTTCTTCGGGGGGCTTCATCCGACAGGACAATGCGAAGGTTGGGCGGGTTCGATGGAACTTGGATTATGGCAGGTATGGGACGGCGGCTGGATCTCCGCAATCCTGCGCGGCGCGGCGATCACCGTCGCCCTTGGGGTCACGAGCATGGCCTTCGGCATCGTCATCGGCGTTGCCTGCGGCCTGATGAAATGGGCGCGGCTGTTTCCGCTCACGCTTGTCGTGGACGTCTACACGTCGATCGTGCGCGGCGTCCCGGAACTCCTGATCATCTATCTCCTCTTCTTTTCCTCCGTGGAATTCGTAGCCCAGGTCGCCGCGGCGTTTGGCTATGAAGGTCTGGCTGGCAACGGCTACGCCTTCACCATCGCAGTCGTTGCAATCGCAGCCATATCGGGGGCCTATTCGACGGAGGTCGTGCGGGGGGCTCTGGCTGCCATACCGGCCGGACATATCGAAGCGGCGCGGGCGCTTGGGATTCCAGGCAGGCGCATCTTCCGCCGCATTATCGCCCCACAGATGCTGCGGATCGCGGTACCGGGTATGAACAATGTCTGGCAGACCACGATCAAAGACACCGCGCTTGTCTCCGTGGTCGGTTTGCAGGAACTGATGCGCGCGGCCTTCGTCGGGGCGGGTTCGACCCGCCATCCCTTCATCTTTTATCTCATCGCCGCTGTCGTCTACCTCGCAATCACGCTGATCAGCCAGGGTGGTTTCGATTGGATCGAACGCCTTCTGCGTCCCCGTACGAGGAAATAGTCCATGGATTTCGAACTCGTTCGCCTCGCAGTTCCGACCCTTGCCAAGGGGCTGTGGCTCACCGCTGTCCTGACGGTCACTTCGATCGTCATCGGCTTCAATCTCGGTCTGGCGCTTGCGGTCATGCGCCTGTCGAAAAACACGGCTCTGAGCAGTTTTGCCAAAAGCTACAGCACCGTTTTCCGCGGCACGCCGCTGCTGGTCCAGCTCTTTCTCTTCTACTACGGCCTCGGCCAGCTTTCCTTCGTGCGCGACAACCCCATGCTCTGGTGGATCGTCGGCGATGGCGCCCATTGCGCTGTTATGGCGCTGGCACTCAACACGGCGGCCTATACGTCGGAAATCCTGCGCGGCGGCCTCATGTCCATTCCCGGAGGGCTCGTCGAAGCCGCTCAGGCCTGCGGCATGTCGCGGCTCCTGCGCTTTCGCCGGATCACGTTTCCCCTCGCCATCAGGCAAGCGCTGCCGGCCTACGGCAACGAGCTTGTGCTCGTCGTCAAGGGAACGAGCCTTGCCTCCACCATCACCGTCCTCGAAATCACCGGCCATGCAAAGCGGCTGATGAGCCAGACCTATGCAATCCTCGAAATATTCGCCATCGCCGGTGTGCTCTATCTCCTGATCAATCTGGTGCTGATCACGCTCGTACGGCTCCTGGAAGCCCATCTTACGCGCTACCTGCCCCGATAGGCCTACCGCCTGAAGCGGGCGAAATCCTTAAAAGGAAAGAGAAATGTCTATGGATGTACGCGCCGCCGTCGCCGTTCAGGCAGGTAAGCCGCTGGAAGTGATGACTGTTCAGCTCGAAGGCCCGCGGGCCGGCGAGGTGCTGATCGAGGTCAAGGCGACCGGCATCTGCCACACCGACGATTTCACGCTTTCCGGCGCCGACCCCGAAGGTCTGTTCCCNCCGCGGGCCGGCGAGGTGCTGATCGAGGTCAAGGCGACCGGCATCTGCCACACCGACGATTTCACGCTTTCCGGCGCCGACCCCGAAGGTCTGTTCCCGGCGATCCTCGGCCATGAAGGTGCCGGCGTCGTCGTCGATGTCGGCCCGGGCGTGACCTCGGTCAAGAAGGGCGACCATGTCATCCCGCTCTATACGCCGGAATGCCGGACCTGCCCGTCGTGCCTGTCGCGCAAGACCAACCTGTGCACGGCGATCCGCTCGACCCAGGGCCAGGGCCTGATGCCGGATGGCACCTCGCGCTTTTCGATCGGCAAGGACAAG